>JBDHVF010000785.1:0-4253 GCA_039809605.1 Polyangiales bacterium
CCCCTCACGGGGCGACCACCTTCGGTAGCCCGGGGTGAGGGGGGCAACGCCCCCGAACCCCGGCGTGCGCGAGGCGCTTCCTACAAGCCGTTTGCGCCTTATTTCGTCGCCTATGCGGGACGGGGGTGGGGGGGACGCGAAACCAGGCGCCCACGCTCACCCCACGCCCTGCAACGCCCCCGGCGCGTCGGCCTCCGCGCGACGACGCAGCTCGTGGCGGAACGTCAGCGTCTCTCCGCCCACGGCCGCGACGAACTCCCCGACGCCCGCGACCGCGAGGCGCTCTCCGCCCGCGCGCTGCCACACCGCTTCGAATGCGTCTGCGCCCTGCGCGAGCCGCGAGGCCGCCGCGCTTCGCATCACCAGGGCCACGCCCTCGGAGCCCGCGCCCGCCACGTCGCGCATCACCCGGTCGACCGCGAGCTGCACCGCGCCCACCGCGCCGCAGCGCGCGTCGACCTCGCGAAACCGCTGCCCGCGGTCGATGCACGCCGCGGCGCGCACCGGCACGCCCTCGTAGAGGCACCCCTGGTAGACGTCGCGCGCGAAGCGGGCCAGCGCCGCCCACGAGGCCGCGTCGGTGGCGCGCGTGCGAAGGTCTGACACGGTGACGGCGAACACGTCGCCCACCCGCTCGTGGATCACCGCCGCCCCGCCGAACCACCCCTCGGCCCTGCGGATCGCGCGCGCCACCGACTCGAGCCCGCGCGTGAGGTCCGCGCCCGACAGGTCGGCCGTTGTGCCCCGCGCCAGCGCCACCACGCAGTAGCCAAACGTCTCGCCGTCGTCGGCGCGGCGCGCGACGCCTCCGCCGAGCCACGCCTCGAGCGCCGTGAGGATGCGAGGGCGGTCCTCGTCGGGGTCGAGCACGAGCTCGTGCATCAGGCGAACGAGGCCGGGGTGCGGGGCGTACGTGGGCTCCGCGAGAAGGGTCTCGACCGCCTCGCCGGCCGCGTCGCGCAACCCCTGGAGGAGCTCTCGCGTGATGGCCCCATGCCGCAGCGCGCGCGCGAGCGCGTGCACCTCATCAGCCCGGTGCGCCGTGAGCGATCGTACGGGGCCGTACGAGCCCGCCGGGTCGCGCAGCCACGGAGGCACCAGGCCCGGACGACCGCCCTCGATCGCCACCGCCACGGGGATGTGCGTCGACTCCTCGATGCGCAACAGGGCGCCCACCGTGAGCGCGGGGAGGTCGGCGACGTCGCCCGAGAGGAAGCACAGGCGGTGGGAGGCTTCGGGGTCGGGCGCGCGCGCGCTCACGAGGCCCACGGGCACGCGCAGCGCGTGGTAGAGGGCGTCGCGAAGGTCCTGCTGCACCACGCGGTCGTCGTGGTCGCCGGGGTGCGCGGACTTCCACGCGAGGGCGAGCTCGCGCGCGTGGGCGTCGATGACCTCGCACGCGAGGTCGACGGGGCCGCGCCCGCGGGCGTCTTCGCCCGTGGTCGAGAGCAGCGCGCGCAGCCGCGGGAGGATCGCCGGGTCTACGATCGCGCTCCAGTCGCGGTAGCGCACGGTCGCGGCGCGCCACGCGTCGAGGAAGCGCCGGGGCAGCGGGAGCAGCGCGTCGGGCAGCCGCGCCACGGTGAAGCTCGATCGGGCTTCGAGCACCGCGAGGTCGGGGTCGAGCGCGTCGAGGTAGCGCCGCGAGAGCTCCCCGACCCACCGGGTCTTGTGCTCGAACGACTCGCGATCGAACGACTCGAGCCGGTGCCTGCGCTCGGGCACGAAGGGCTGCTCCGACGGGGCGTCGTCGGTGAGCCAGCGGCGCCGCGTGCCGGGGGGCACCGAGGCGCGGTCGGCGCTCTCTTCCCACGCCTCGTCGAGCGGAAACGCTTCGAGGAGCGTGGCGACCACGTGGGTCATGGGCCCTCCCACCGAGGTGGTGAGGCAGTGCGCGGTCTCCCTGGCCGCCGTGAGGTCGGGGTGCAGCGACGGAACGTCGGGCAGGTACATCTCGGGCCGCGTGAAGGCGTGAAACGCCCTGGCGATCTGCACGAGCCCCGAGGCCGCGAGGGCGTGGCCGAAGGCGAGCAGGCCCCCGTAGGGGTTGGGCCACCACGTGAGCGCGCGCTGCGCGGCGTCGAGCGGCGAGAAGCCCAGCGAGAGCAGGAACGCCAGCTCGATCGAGGGGAACGCGTCGTGGAGCACCGCGAAGGCCGACGCGCGCAGGTAGTCGAGGTTGGTGCCCGTGGCGCGACGCAGCTCCGAGAGCGCCTGGCGCATGGCCTTGAAGTACGCGAAGGGCTCGGCCCTGAGCGTGATGGCGCCGCGCGCGTCGCCCTCGCCCACGCCCAGCACGCGCACGAGCCGCGGGCGACGTCCCGAGGCGCGCTCGCGCTCGATCCACCGCTCGACGAGGGCGCGGTCGGTGGTGAGCGCCACGGCGCACGCGCCCACGCTGGCCCAGGCCATGTGCTGATAGCCCATCCAGCGGCCGTAGGGGCGGTTCCACCGCGGGGGCATGGCCGAGACGTCCCTGCGCGAGCGCTGCGCGGCGCGGTACTCGTCGGCGAGGGCGAGCCTGGCGTCCCTCCACGCGTCGAGCAGGCGCACGAAGTCCTCTTCGGAGCCGTGGTGCGAAGCCCCCCGGCCCTCGGTCGACCAGCGGTGGTAGAGGGCGTCGACGAGCAGATCGCCGACGGCGATCATGTTGAGCCCGATGGCCCTCTCCTCGGGCTCGACCACGCGCGCCACCGTGTCGATCACGTTGGCGTTGGGGGGAAACGACTGCCCCGCGACCACGAGCGCGGTGGCGGGCCCGTCGGCCCCGCGCAGCTGCTGGAGCGCCGACGAGAAGAGCACGGCGCCCGCGTCCGACGAGCCCAGTTCGAAGCGCGTCTGGCACCGCTCGCCGAGGCCGAGCTTCTTCTTGAGGTCGACGAAGCGGTTGAGCACCTCGCTCAGAAACGCCGCGTCGCGGCCGGGGAACGTGATGCCCAGGAGGTGCGTGACCGCGGGCGCGGCTTCGGCGCCGCCGATCGCGTCGAGGCACCGCTCGCACGCGAGGCGCATGAGGTGCTCGAGCGGCGGGGGGCCGCCCTTCGCGCGGGGCTCGGTGAACACCTTCGAGGGGGTCACGCCGCGGGGGCACGAGTACTCGCCCGCGAGCAGGTAGACCGAGCGGGTGCGTCCGGTGCGCATGGCGCGGCCCTTGTACACGCGGCGCGTGGTGCGGGTATAGTCCCGCGCGTGATGGGGCCAGATCAGGGTCACGGGGGCGGCGCTTCGCTGCCTCCGACCCGCACCGTCGACGACCGCACCGAGCCCGCGGACCCCCGCGAGGCCGACGTCACCGCGCGCACCGTGGCGGGCCGCTACGCGCTGCGCCGGCCGCTCGGCCGCGGAGGCCACGGCGAGGTGTGGTCGGCCGACGACGCGCTCACGGGCGCCGAGGTGGCGGTGAAGCTCCTGCGAGACCCGTCACGCGGCGCGTTCTCTCCGAAGGTGCGCCGCGAGATCGCCGCGCTGCGCCTCTTGCGCGTGCCGGGCGTGGTGCGCCTGCTCGACGAGGGCGCCGACGACCACGGGGCCTTCGTCGTCATGGACCTCGTCGCGGGCACGGCCTTCCCCGGCCGCGCGACGCCGTGCTCGTGGGCCGAGCTCACCGAGACCACCGTGGCCCTGCTCGAGACGCTCGGGCGCATCCACGCCGCGGGGGTGGTGCACCGCGACCTCAAGCCCGCCAACGTGCTGGTCGACCGCGAGGGCAGGCCCACCGTGCTCGACTTCGGCGTCGCGTGGGCGCCGCTCGACGCGCACGCCGAGGCCGTGGGCGAGCTCGTGGGCACGCCCGCGTACCTCGCGCCCGAGCAGGTGGCGTGCGAGCCCATCGGCCCCGGCACCGACCTCTTCGCCGTGGGCGTGATGCTGTACGAAGCCCTCACGGGCCGCACGCCCTTCGAGAGCGACACGCTCATGGCGAAGGTCTACGCGCGGGTCTTTCGCGACGCCGACCCGTTGCGCATGCACGCCCCCGACGCGCCCCGCGCCGCGTGCGAGGCGGTCGACGCCCTCCTGCGACGTCGCATCGAGGAGCGGCCCCGCAGCGCGGCCGACGCGATCCGCCTGGTGCGGGGCCACCGCGCGGCCCACGAGGTCTCGGGCCTGGTGCGCATCGAGCCCCCGCGGCTCGGGGGCGACGCGCCGGTGCGCGCGATCGTCGACGCGGTCGCGTCACGTGCCTCGGTCGACGTGGTGGGCCCCGCGGGCTCGGGCCGCACGCGGGCGCTGCGCGAGGCCGTGGCAGCGCTCGA
>JBDHVF010000786.1:0-4241 GCA_039809605.1 Polyangiales bacterium
AGCGCGCGCGGTCGATGGGGGCGGCGGGCGGCGCGTGGGTGCGCGCGACGTGCAGCCCCGCCGCGGTGGCGGGGGCCTACGAGCGCGTCTACGACGAGGTCATCGAAACCCACAGGTGACGGCCTCGCGGCGTTGTGTTAGGTGCGCTGGGTCATATGGCGCGCGACGAGGCGACGAGGGCCTACTACGACGAGTTCAGCCGGTGGTACGAGCGCGAGCGGGGGCGCGGCTACCACGGGCTCATCGACGACCTCGAGGTGAGCGTCGCCGAGCCCCTCGCGCGCGGGGGCACCGTGCTCGAGGTCGGCTGCGGCACGGGGCTCATCCTCGAGCGCGTGGCGAAGGTGGCCGAGCGCGCGGTGGGCATCGACCTGTCGCCGGGCATGCTCAAGCAGGCGCGCGAGCGCGGGCTCGACGTGGTCGAGGGCGTGGCGACGGCGCTGCCCTTCGCCGACGAGAGCTTCGACCTCGTGTACTCGTTCAAGGTGCTCGCGCACGTGCCCGAGATCGAGACGGCGCTGGCCGAGATGGCGCGCGTGACGAAGCGCGGCGGCACCGTGCTCGCGGAGTTCTACAACCCCTGGAGCCTGCGCTACCTCGCCAAGCGCCTCGGGCCCGCGGGGCGCATCTCGGAGAAGACCACCGAGGCGGCGGTCTTCACGCGCTTCGACTCGCCGCGCAGGGTGCGCGAGATCCTGCCGAGGGGCACCGAGCTCGCGGGCTTTCGCGGCGTGCGCGTGGTGACGCCCGCGGCGCGCGTCGTGTCGCTCCCGCTGGTGGGCCGCGCGGTCTCTGCGCTCGAGCACCGGCTCCTCGACTCGCCCGCGGCGATGTTCGGCGGCTTCCTCATCGCCGTCATCCGTCGCACGGGCTGAGGGGCGAGAGGCACTGCTGCGAGGGCGCCGGGGCTGATAGACTCCGCCGCCCTATGGGATCCTCCGCGCGCATCCTGGTGGTCGACGACGAGGCCTCGCTCCGTCAGATGATGGAGGTGCTCCTGCGGCGGGTGGGCCACGAGGTGGCGCTCGCGTCGGGGGTGCACGAGGCGGCGGAGATCCTCACGGGCTCGCAGGTGCCGTACGACCTGGTGGTCACCGACCTGATGATGGCCGACGGCACGGGGCTCGAGGTGATCGACAAGGCGCGGGGCGTCTCGAACGACACGCAGGTGATCGTGGTGACGGCGCACGGCTCGGTCGAGACGGCCGTCGAGGCGATGCGCCGTGGCGCGTACGGCTACCTAGAGAAGCCCCTGAGCGTGTCGGCCGCGCGCGCCGGCGTCGAGAAGGCGCTCGAGAAGCGCGAGCTCCTGCGCACCAACGCGTCGCTGCGCACGATCGTGCGGTCGATGCAGCCCGCGCCCGAGGGCGGCGCGCTCATCGGCAGGAGCCCGACGTTTCAAGCCGCCATGGCGCTCGCGCACAAGGTCGCGCCCTCGAAGGCCAGCGTGCTCATCACGGGGCAGACGGGCACGGGCAAGGAGCTCTTCGCGCGCGCCATCCACCAGTGGAGCGACCGCAAGGACCAGCCCTTCCTCGTGGTCAACTGCGGGGCCATCCCCGAGAACCTGATGGAGAGCGAGCTCTTCGGGCACGAGAAGGGCGCGTTCACGAGCGCCACGTCGCGCCACGAGGGCGTGTTCAAGAAGGCCGACCGCGGCACGCTCTTCCTCGACGAGGTGGGCGAGCTGCCGATGTCGCTGCAGGTCAAGCTCCTGCGCGCCCTGCAGGAGCGCAAGATCCGCAGCGTGGGGGGCGTGCAGGAGGTGCCCGTCGACGTGCGCATCGTGGCCGCGACCAACCGCGACCTGCCGCAGATGGTGAGGGACAAGACCTTCCGCGAGGACCTCTACTACCGGCTCAACGTGATGCGCATCCACCTGCCGCCCATCTCCGAGCGGCGCGAGGACCTCGAGACCCTCATCGAGCACTTCAGGCTCAAGTTCACGCAGGAGCAGGGCAAGCCGAACCTCACGTTCTCGCCCGAGGCGCGGCGCGCGATGCTCGGCTACGCGTGGCCCGGCAACGTGCGCGAGCTCGAGAACGCCGTCGAGCGGGCCGTCACGCTGGCGCAGACGGTGATCCACGTCGACGACCTGCCGCCCGAGGTGCTCGGACCCTCGATGCGCGGCGCGGCCGAGCCCATCGGGCTCCCCGCCGGGGGCATGGACCTCGAGGCCACGCTCGAGCGCATCGAGCGAAGTCTCATCCGTCAGGCCCTCGAGCGCTCGGGGGGCGTGCGCACCCGCGCGGCGCAGATCCTCGGGCTCACCTTCCGCTCGCTGCGCTACCGGCTCCAGAAGCTCGGAATGGCGAACGACTCGCAGGGCGAGGTCGAGGCCGACGAGCCGTAGCGTTCACGGCGACGCACCCCTTGGGCGCGGGCCCGCGATCTGGCACCCTACCGTGAACGGCGCCCCGACCGCTCACCCGCGGGGCGCGGAGGCAATCTCCCCCCATGCACTCCCCGAAGCACACGCTCCTGCGCCTCGCGCGCGCCGCGCAGCGCGGCATGACGATCACCGAGCTGATGATCGTCGTGGTCATCATCAGCGTGCTCGGCTCGCTCGCCTTCACGGGGTACTGGATCTACATCCGCCGCAGCCGCACGCAGG
This sequence comes from Polyangiales bacterium, assembly GCA_039809605.1. Classification (GTDB taxonomy): domain Bacteria; phylum Myxococcota_A; class Polyangia; order Polyangiales; genus CAISKJ01. The sequence continues at coordinate 2,615 of JBDHVF010000786.1, forward strand.
AGGCGCGCACGATGCTGGCCTCCATCGCCGCGCGCGAGGACGCCTACCGCGCGGAGTTCGCCCAGTACTGCGCGGCGGGCCGCACGTCGGGCTCGCCGCCCACGGCGCTCGGCGTGGGCAACGCGTGGCCCGCGTCGTCGCCCGCGCTCCTGCCCGCGGACTTCTTCGCGGGCATGCCCGTGGAGTGGGCGCAGCTCGGGTTCCGCCCGACGGGCCCGGTGCGCTACCGCTACGTGGTGATCACGGGCTCGCCGTCGACCCTGCCGCCGGGCGAGTCGGGCTTCGCGTCGTCGCCCAACCAGGACATCTGGTTCATCGCCGAGGCGTACGGCAACCTCGACGAGGACTCGGTGCTCTCGACCTACCGGATCTTCTCGGGCAACGGCAACCGGCTCACCATCACCAACGAGACCGAGTGACCGCGGCGCCCTCACGCGCCGGCCGCGCGGCCGCCGTCGCGCTGGGCGCCCTCGCGTTCGCGGGCGCCGTCGCGGGCATCCGCTCGCTGCGCGCGTCGCTCAACCGCCGCTTCGACGCCTCGCGCCGCGTGCTCGACGACGCCAGCATCCCGCGCCCGTGGGTCGCGCGCGTGCTGTCGCTCGGGCACACCGAGTGGGTGACCGACATCCTCTGGGTCAACGCCACGCTCTACTACGGCGAGACGCTCTTCGCGCACCTGCCCTCGCGCTACATCGACCGGTACACCGAGACGATGATCGCGCTCGACCCGGGCTTTCGCCGCGCGTACGTGTGGGGCGCGACCTCGCTGCTCTCGCGCACGGTCATGTCGACCGAGGCCGACGCGCGGCGCGCGGGGCAGTTCCTCCGGCAGGGCCTCGCGCGCTTTCCGACCGACCCCGAGCTGCACCTCGAGCTCGGGCTCAACCTCGCGTTCAACCAGGCGGCCTACACCGCGCAGGGCTCCGAGCGGCGCCGCGCGCTGCGGGCCGAGGGCGCCGAGCACCTGCGCTTCGCGGCCGTGGCGAACGTCGGGCCCCCGTGGCTGCCGCTCACGGCCTCGACGCTCCTGCGCGCGGCCGGCCGCGACCTCGACGCCGTGCTGGTGCTCGGCGACGGGCTCACGCACACCGACGACCCCACGGTCTTCCCGATGATCGAGGCGAGGCTCGCCGAGCTGCAACGGGAGCGAGGCTCCGAGCACCCGCTCGCGCAGGCCTTTCTCGACCTCGCGCGCAGCCGGCGGCAGTACCACCCGTGGATGCCCCCGACGCTCCACGTGTTCGTGGGCGCGCCCGTGCTGCCGCGCGACCCCGCGCGGCCCTGGTAGTCGGCGCGGCGGGAGCGGCGCTCAGTCGCCGAGAGGGCGGTTGCGGAAGTCCGCGGTCTGTCCCGCGGTGATCGTGACGTTGTAGGTCGCGTTCGACGCGAGCGCCTCGTTGGTGCAGCGCACGCGGTAGCTGCCCGGAGGCAGCGTCACGCGCCACGGCGTGCTGTGCGTCTGCCCGTTGGGCAGCGTGCACGTCGACGCGGGCACCGTCGACAGGAGCAGCGTGCCCGTGCCGCCCGCCGCGGGTGCCGGCGTGGGCGCGGGAGGCGTCGGGATCACGGGCTCGATGCGCGTCGTCGGGCGCACGCGCGGCGTCTCGGTGCGGCGGGGCTCGGTGCG
>JBDHVF010000787.1:0-4237 GCA_039809605.1 Polyangiales bacterium
GCGCTCGCGGCGGTGTTCGCGCTGGTGGTGACGCCCACGCGGATCCTGATGGCGCTGGCGCGCGTCGACCCGCTGCGCCGCCGCTTCGCGCGCGACGCCGAGACCTACTGGGAGGAGCGCCGCGAGACGGGCCTCACGCGCGAGGGCTTCGAGCGCCCGTGGTGAGCCCGCCCGTGTACGTGCTCGGCCTGTCGGCGTACTACCACGACAGCGCGGCGTGCCTGCTGCGCGACGGGCGCATCGTGGCCGCCGCCCAGGAGGAGCGCTTCACCCGCAGGCGCCACGACGCGGCCTTCCCCTCGCGGGCCGTCGCGTGGTGCCTGGCCGAGGCGGGCATCGACATCGGGCGCGTCGACCGGGTGTGCTTCTACGACAAGCCCGTGGCGAAGTTCGCGCGCATCGTCGAGACGCACGCCGCGGTGGCGCCGCGCGGGCTGCGGTCGTTCCTCACGGCGATGCCCGTGTGGCTCGGGCAGAAGCTCTGGACGGCGCGCGAGGTCGAGCGCGCGCTCGGCTACGACGGCGACGTGCTCTTCACCGAGCACCACGTGGCCCACGCCGCGAGCGCGTTCTTCCCCTCGCCCTTCGACGAGGCCGCGGTGCTCACGCTCGACGGCGTGGGCGAGTGGGCCACGACCTCGGCGGGCGTCGGCCGCGGCGCCTCGCTCGCGCTGCACCGCGAGCTGCGCTTCCCGCACTCGCTGGGGCTGCTCTACTCGGCCTTCACGTACCACGCGGGCTTTCGCGTGAACTCCGGCGAGTACAAGCTCATGGGCCTCGCGCCCTACGGAGCGCCGCGCTACCGCGAGCGCATCCTCGCCGAGCTCATGGACCTCAAGCCCGACGGCACCTTCAGGCTCGACCTCTCGTACTTCGACTACGTGGCGGGCCTGCGCATGACCTCGCGGCGCTTCGACCGGCTCTTCGACGGCCCCGCCCGCGCGCCCGAATCGCCCATCACGCAGCGCGAGAAGGACCTCGCCGCCAGCGTCCAGTCGGTCACCGAGGAGGTCGTGCTGCGGCTCTGCGCGGACCTTCACCGCCGCACGGGCCTCACCGACCTGTGCCTCGCGGGGGGCGTGGCGCTCAACTGCGTCGCCAACGGCAAGGTCGTCGGCGCGCGCACGGGCTTTCGGCGCCTGTGGGTGCAGCCCGCCGCGGGCGACGCCGGGGGCGCCCTGGGGGCCGCGCTCGCCGCGTGGCACGGCTACCTCGCGCGGCCCCGCGCGGTGCGAGCGGGCCATGACTCGATGCGCGGCGCGCTGCTCGGCCCGCGCTACGACGACGAGGCCATCGGCGACATGCTGCGCGCCCTCGGGGCGCCCGCGGAGCGCCTCGACGAAGACGCCCTCGTCGACCGCGCGGCGGCGCTGCTCGCGGGCGGCGCGGTGGTGGGGTGGTTCCACGGGCGCATGGAGTTCGGCCCCCGCGCGCTCGGGGCGCGGTCGATCCTCGGCGACCCGCGCGACCCGTCGATGCAGCGGGTGATGAACCTCAAGATCAAGCAGCGCGAGTCGTTCAGGCCCTTCGCGCCCGCGGTGCTCGCGGAGCGTGCCTCGGAGTGGTTCGAGCTCGACGCGCCGTCGCCCTACATGCTCGTGACCGCCCGCGTGCGCCGCGACCCGTCGCGCCCTGCGATCCCCGCGGTGACGCACGTCGACGGCTCGGCGCGCGTGCAGACGGTCGACCGCGAGGCGATGCCCCGCTTTCACGCCCTGCTCTCTCGCTTCGCCGAGAAGACGGGCTGCCCGGTGCTGGTCAACACGTCGTTCAACGTGCGGGGCGAGCCCATCGTGTGCACGCCCCGCGAGGCCTACGCGTGCTTCATGCGCACGGGCATCGACCACCTCGTGCTCGAAGGCCACCTGCTCGACAAGCGCGCCCAGCCCCCGTGGCGCGAGCCCGCGCCGGCCTTCGACCCCGACTGACCGGGCTGATACGATCGGCCTCGATGGCGCGCCGACACCACGGGATCGAGCTGGCGAAGCAGCTCCTGGCCTTCGCGCTCGCGAACAAGAAGTGGTGGCTCTTCCCGATGGTGGCCGTGAGCTTGTTGTTGATGGGCGTCGTGGCGCTCTCGTCGTCGGCCGCGGCGCCCTTCATCTACACGCTGTTCTGACTCAGCGGCAGGTGCCGCTCACGCACGACGCGCCCGGCTCGCACTGCCGCGCGCCCACGCAGCACACCTGGCCCACGCGCCCGCAGGTGAGCGGCACGTCCATGGTGCTGCCGCCGTCGCCGCCGCCGCCGCCGTCGCCGCCGCCGGTGCCGCCGTCGCCGCCCGTGCCGCTCGCCATGCAGCGGCTCATCATGCACGGCACGCCCACGCACACGACGCCGCAGCCGCCGCAGTTCATCGGGTCGTTCACGCTGTCGACGCAGACGTCGCCGCACCGCAGCTCGCCGCCCGTGCACACGAGCCCGCCGCCGTCGCCCGCGGGGCCGCCGTCGCCCATGGCGCCGCCGCTCGTGCAGCGGCCCATCATGCACGGGACGCCCATGCACACGTTGCCGCATGTGCCGCAGTTCATCGTGTCGTTCTGAATGTCTGCGCAGCGCGTGCCGCACACGACCTGGCCGCCCATGCACATCAGACCGCCGGTCTCCATGCCCGTGCCGGCGTCGCTCCCGCCGCTCGACGCGCAGCGGCCCATCATGCACGGCTGGCCCGAGGGGCACGCGACGCCGCAGCCGCCGCAGTTCATCGGGTCGTTCACGATGTCAGCGCAGCGCGTGCCGCACACCACCTGGCCGCCCGTGCACATGAGCCCGCCGCCGTCCATGCCGCCGCCGCTCGAGACGCAGCGGCCCATCATGCACGGCTGGCCCGAGGGGCACACGTGACCGCAGGTGCCGCAGTTCATCGTGTCGTTCTGCGTGTCGGCGCAGCGCGTGCCGCACACCACCTGGCCGCCGGTGCACATCAGCCCGCTGGCGTCGCCGGGAGGGCCGCCGTCGCCGCTGCCGGTCGACATGCAGCGGCTCATCATGCACGGCGTCCCCGAGGGGCACACCACGCCGCAGCCGCCGCAGTTCATCGGGTCGTTGACGATGTCGGCGCAGCGCGTGCCGCACGGCACCTGGCCGCCGGTGCACATCAGCCCGCCGCCCGAGACGCAGCGGCCCATCATGCACGGCTGGCCCGAGGGGCACACCACGCCGCAGCCGCCGCAGTTCATCGTGTCGTTCTGCGTGTCGGCGCAGCGCGTGCCGCAGTTGACCTGCCCCATCGAGCACATGAGCCCGGTGCCGTCGGGGCCGTCCATCGTCATGGGCACGTCGCTGACGCCCGCGTCCATCGCCGCGTCGGGGCGCGGCGCGTCCATCATCACGGGCGCGTCGGCGCCCGCGTCGACGGGGGGCGCGACGCACGCGCCCGCGACGCAGGTCGCGCCCGTCGCGCAGGGGTTGTTGCAGCGCCCGCAGTGAAACGGGTCCGTCACCGTGTCGGCGCAGTAGCCGCCGCAGTCGGTGCGAGGCGGCGAGCAGACCATCGTCGTGTCGACGCAGCGGCTCGCCATGCAGCGCTGCGTGGCCGAGCAGCGCACGCCGCAGCCGCCGCAGTTCTGCCCGTCGGTCGCGGTGTCGACGCAGAGCGCGCCGCAGCGGACCGCCGGCGCCGCGCAGGTCGACGCGTCGACCACCGGCACGTCGGCGCCCGCGTCGGCGCTCGTCGCCACGCACGCGCCGAGCATGCAGACCGCGCCCGCCGCGCAGGGGTTGCCGCAGCGCCCGCAGTTCGCCGGGTCGGTCATCGGGTTGACGCATCGGCCCCCGCACGCGAGCGCGCCGGGGCACGGGTCGGCGTCCATCGGAGCGTCCATCGAAGCGTCGGGCGCGACGTCGGCCGAAGCGTCCATCGCGACGTCGGTCGTCGTGTCGGGCGCGACGTCGGTCGTCGTGTCGGGCGCGGTGTCCGCAGGCAGCGCGTCGGCAGGACCGTCGATGACGGGCAGGTCGTTGGTGGGGCCGTCGACGCTCGCGTCGGCGACGAAGGCGTCGTCGCTCGCGTCGGCGACGTTGTCGTTGGTGTCGGGGCGATCGGGGCCGCCGCACGACGCGAGCGCGAGTACGAGAAGGATGCAGTAGGGACGGGCGCTGAACCGCATGCGGCGATTCTAGACGCGATGGGCCGCGCGTTGTCACGGCGCGTGCGGCGCTAGAGCGGCGAACACCCGCCTTCGGTACAGCCCGGAAAGAGACGCGAGCGCAGCAAGGAGGGGCTGCGAAGCAAGGC
>JBDHVF010000788.1:0-4233 GCA_039809605.1 Polyangiales bacterium
AACCACCCGGCGTCGAGCCCGCGCGTCGACGCGAGGCGCGGGGTGAGCACGCGCGTCGCGCCCGCGCGGAGCTCCACCTCGCCGCGCCACGGCACGTGGGCGGGGGCCTGCACCTCGACGGCGTGGCGGCCGGGCGCGAGGTCGGCCGAGGGGAGCGCCACCTCGCGCCCGTCGACGATCGCGCGCGCCCCCTCGGGCGCCGAGGCGACCACGAGGCGCCCCGTCGAGCCCGCCTCGCGCACCTCGACGACGCGCGTCTCGACCCGCGTCTCGGGCGCGCGGCGCAGCGCGAGGCGCACCTCGCGGCGGTCGCCCGACGCGAGCAGCACCGAGGCGGTCGCGGGCATCCACCCCTCGGCCGAGGCCTCGACCGTGTGGCGTCCGGGGCCCACCGCGAGCCCCTCGGCGCGCAGCGGGTCGGTCACGGCCTCGCCGTCGAGCGAGACGGTGACGGGCACGTCGGCGGGCTCGACGCGCACGTCGATGCGGGCGATGTAGCTCCGGGTCTGCGCGAGCATGCCCTCGACCTCGGCGCGGCGCTCGGGGGTGAGGTCGGTCGCGCGGCGGAGGTACTCCTCGATGGAGCGCGCGGCCTCGGGGTAGCGCCCGAGGGCCTGGTAGGCGCGCGCGAGGTTGTAGAGCAGCCCCGGCAGGCCCGAGAGCTCGTACGAGCGCTGGAACTCCGCGAGCGCGCCCTCGTAGTTGCGCACGTTGAAGAGCTCGAGCCCGCGCTGGAAGCGCACCTCGGCCTCGGAGGGCTGCGCGGCGGCGGCGGGCGCCGCGGGCGGGCGCCGCGCGGGCTGCGCGAGGGAGCGAGCCGGCGCGAGCAGGGCGAGGGAGGCGAGCGCGGAGGCGGCGATCGAGGCGCGCAAGAGAAGCATGTCGGTGGGGTCACGGCGCGGACGCCGCTGCGCGCATTCTTCTCCGAAGCCCGCGTCGGGCGCAACGTTCGAGCGTCAGCGCCGGCGGTGCGCAGCGGCCTCGGAGACCGACGCGTCGGGGTTCGCCATGACCTCGCGGCCCACCAGGGCGCTCTCGCCCGCGCTCTCGGCGCCCGCGTCGATGGCCGCGTCGACGTCCGAGAGGTCGCCCGTCACGACGAGGTAGCCCTTTCCGCCAATGCCGCGGGCGAGGTGCAGGTCGACGAGGGTCACGTCGGCGCACTTGAGCGCGGCGTCGGCCGCGCGCACCGCGGAGGCCATGGTGGCGAGCTCGAGCACCCCGATCGCGTCGCGCGGGACCTTCACCGTCACCCCGCGCGCCACCGCGTCGAGCACGACCTCGTGCGCGCCCGGCAGGAACGTGTGATCGACGCGCGCCGGGCCGGCGATCTCGAGGCCGGCGTCCATGGCCTCGCCCACCTCGGCCTCGCCGCCGGTGATGGCGACCCAGAACTTGCCGGTCGAGACCGGCTCGGCGTGCAGCACGGCCACCTCGGCGCGCTTGGCCATCGCGTCGAGCGTGAGGTACCCCCTCGCGATCGAACGAAGCTCCACGATGCCCAGCGCAGGTCCCACGACGTCGCCCCGTGCGGTACCACGCCCCGCGCGGCCCTCACAAGCCCCGTCGCGCGCGCGGGGCCTCGCGTGTGGTAGGGTTCGCGCCCCGCTACGGGGAGAGCGCCATGTTCGTCCAGTGCACGACCTGCCTTCACGCCTTCGACGCCGCGAGCCCGAACGTCCCCTGCCCCCGGTGCGGGGCGGCGCCGGGCGGCGCGCCCGCGGGAGGGCCCGTGCCCAAGACCGTCGCGATGGACGCCTCGATGGTCGCCCAGGCCATGCGCAGCTCGCTGCCCGCGGGCGCGCAAGGCCCCTTCGCGCCCGTCGCCTCACCGAACGTACCGCAGCCCTTCGCGCAGCCGCCCTCGCCGATGATCCCGCCCACGTCGCAAGGTCAGTTCGCGGGCTCCTTCGGCCCGCCGCAGCCCTACGCTCCGCCCGCGCGCGCGACCGACCGTGACCTCGCGGGCCACGCGATCCTGTCGGTGGTGCTCTCGGCGGTGGCCTTTCTCGGCGCGTGCAACGTGGTGGGCCTCGCGGGCGTGGTGCTCGGGCTCATGGCCCACAGCGACGCCAACAACGCCCTGCCCTCGGCGCCGCAGCGCGCGAAGACCGCGCGCGTCGTGGCCGTCGCCGCGGTGATCCTGACGGCGCTGGCGTGGGCGGTCGGCGCGGCGGCGCTGCTCTTCAGCGGCGACGCGGGGCAGTGACCCGCGAGGTTCCCTTCGACTGCGTGGCCTGCGGCGCGTGCTGCTTCAGCACCCTGCCCGAGGCCGTGCGCGTGACGGGCGACGACCACGCGCGCCTCGGCGACGACGCCGAGACCTACGCGGTCTTCATCGGGCACCGCTGCTACATGCGCATCGAAGACGGCCGCTGCGCGGCGCTCGCGGTCGACGCCTCGGGGCGGCTCGCGTGCAGGGTGTACGAGCGGCGCCCCGCGGCGTGCCGCGCGCTCGAGCGGGGGTCGGCCGCGTGCAACGCCGAGCGGTGGGAGAAGCTCGACCGCGCCGTGGTGGCCGTCGAGCGCCTGCGCCGGGTCAGATGATGCGGAACGAGTCGACGAGCGTGCAGCGGCGCTCGCGGGTGAAGGTGCGGCAGGTGGTGAGGCCCTCGCCCGTCGGAGACGAGATGGTCCACGAGGTCCAGCCCTCGCCGCCGACGCCGATGCCCGCGTAGTTGGGGCCGTTCTTGACGAAGATCGACGTGTTGATCGCGCGGGCCATGCGCGAGAGGTTCTCGACGTTGGTGCTCCACATCGTGGCCGTGTGCCCGTAGCCGTGCTCGACGCGCTTCGCGCACGCGATGGCCTCGTCGACGTCCTTGACGCGCACCACGCCCATCACGGGCATGAGCATCTCGTGCTGCACGAAGGGGTGCTTCTCGTCGAGCTCGGCCCAGAGGAGCCGCAGGTCGTCGGAGGCGCTGCGCCCGATCGCGCGCAGGATCACGTTGGCGTTCTTGCCCACGAACTCTCGGTTCACGTGGTTGTCGGGCGTGAGCACCACCTTCTCGAGCGCGCGCACCTCGCCGGGCGTGAGCTCGTGCGTCGGCAGCTCGCGCAGGGCCTTCTTGAATTTGTCGCACACCGACGAGACGACGATCATCTCCTTCTCGCAGGTGCAGATGATGTTGTTGTCGAAGCTGCCGCCCGCGAGGATGCCCCGCGCCGCGGCCTCGACGTGCGCCGTCTCGTCGACCACCGCCGGGGGGTTGCCGGGGCCCGCGCTGATGGCCCGCTTGCCCGACTTCATCGCCTGCTCGACCACGGCGCCGCCGCCCGTGACCACCACGAGGCGCACGCCCTTGTGGGTCATGAGCGCCTGCGCGCTCTGGATCGTGGGCGAGGCCACGCAGCACAGGAGGTTCTCGGGCCCGCCCGCGGCCACGATCGCGTCGCAGAGGAGCGAGACGTACCAGGCGCTCGTCTCCTTCGCGAGGGGGTGGGTGTTGAACACCACGGCGTTGCCGCCGGCCACCATGCCGATGCCGTTGTTGATGATGGTCTCGGTGGGGTTGGTGCAGGGCGTGATCGAGGCGATGACCCCGTAGGGCGCGCGCTCGGTGAGCATCAGCCCGTGGTCGCCCGAGCGCGAGAGGGGCTCGAGGAACTCGGGCCCCGGCGTCTTGGTGATGGCCGCGCGGTTCTTGATGCGCTTGTCCTCGACGCGCCCGAGGCGGGTCTCGGCCACGGCGCGCTGGCACATCTCCTCGAGAACGCCGAGGGCCGCGTCGCGCATGGCGCGCACGACCGCGAAGCGCGTCTCGAGGGGCATCTGCTCGTACTGCTCGAAGGCCTTGCGGGCGGCGGCCACGGCGGCGTCGACGTCGTCGAACACGCCGCGGCGGCGCACGTGCACCGCGGGCGTGAGGGCGGCGGCCACGGCGGCGGCGAGGTTCGGTCCACCGACCCCCCCCTGCTTCTTCAACCTGTCGACGACGAGCGCGGCGATCTCTTCGATGCGCGGATCATTGGGACGCATGGCGGGCGGGACGTTACCACCGGACCGCGGCCGCGGGCGCGGCGATTCTTCGGGGCGACGCCCCCTCCGCAGGTTCCCTCGCGGGCGGCGCTTCTGTAACGTCGGTTGCTGGGCGCCCCCCGCGCCCGCCGCCGCCCGCCACGTCGCATCGGGGAGGAGCTTCTTGACCATGACCTTGCGAACGCTCTGTGTGATCGCGCTCGCCGCGCTATTCGCCGCGTGCAGCGACAACAGCGTCGGCACGCCCGACG
>JBDHVF010000789.1:0-4228 GCA_039809605.1 Polyangiales bacterium
GGCTCGTCGCAGCTCGACCGGCTGCGGGCGGCGGCGCCCGCCGAGCGGCGCGGGGTGATCGTCGGCCTCGTGCGCGCCGAGGCCGCCCGCGTGCTCGGCGCGACGGGCGGCGACGGCCTCGCGCTCGACGTGCCCTTGCGCGAGCAGGGCCTCGACTCGCTGATGGCCGTCGAGCTGCGCAACGGGCTCGCGCGCGCGCTCGCGACGACGCTGCCCACGACGCTGATCTTCGACCACCCGACGGTGGTCGCGCTCGCGGGACACCTGCTCGCGCGGCTCGCGCTCGACGAGGCCCCGGCGACCGCGCGACGCGCCGCGCGCGCGCGCCCCGCGGCCGACGAGCCGATCGCGGTGGTGGGCATCGGGTGCCGCTTCCCCGGCGGGGGCGACACGCCCGAGCGGTTCTGGGAGTTCCTCGCGCGCGGCGGCGACGCGGTGACCGAGGTGCCGCCGGACCGCTGGGACGTCGACGCCGTGTACGACCCCGCGATGGGCACGCCGGGCAAGATGGTCACGCGCTCGGGGGCCTTTCTCGACCGCGTCGACGAGTTCGAGCCGGCGTTCTTCGGGCTCTCGCCGGGCGAGGCCGCCGCCATGGACCCGCAGCAGCGCCTGCTGCTCGAGGTCGCGTGGGAGGCGCTCGAAGACGCCGGGATGCGCGCGCGCGACGTCGCGGGCAGCGCCACGGGCGTCTACGTCGGCGTCGGCATCAACGACCACTACAAGCTCATGGGCGAGGCCCCCACGCGCGCCGCCACGGGCATCATGACCAGCATCGCGGCCAACCGGCTGTCGTACTTCTTCGACTTCACCGGCCCCAGCGTCGCGCTCGACACCGCCTGCTCGTCGGCCCTCTTCGCGGTCGCCATGGCCTGTGACAGCCTGCGCGCCGGCACCTCCGACATGGGCCTCGCGGGCGGCGTGAACCTCATCCTCTTCCCCGACATCTACATCGCCTTCTCCGAGGCGGGCATGCTCTCGCCCGACGGGCGCTGCCGCACCTTCGACGCGCGCGCCAACGGCTACGTGCGCGGCGAGGGCTGCGGCCTCGTGGTGCTCAAGCGCCTCTCCGACGCGCTCGCCGACGGAGACCGCGTCCGCGCGGTGATCCGCGGCGTGTGCACCAACAACAACGGACGCACCAACGGGCTCACGGCGCCGAGCGCGAGGGCGCAGCGCGCGCTCATCGAGCGCACCGTGTCACGCGCGGGCGTCGACCCGTCGCGCGTCGGCTACGTCGAGGCCCACGGCACGGGCACGCCCCTCGGCGACCCCATCGAGGTGCAGGCGCTGCGAGAGACCTACGGAGCGCCGCGCCCCGACGGCTCGCGCTGCGCCCTCGGCTCGGTCAAGACCAACGTCGGCCACCTCGAGCCCGCCGCGGGCGTCATCGGCCTCGTGAAGGCCGTGCTGTGCCTCGAGCGCGAGGCCATTCCCGCGCACCTGCACTTCGAGTCGCTCAACCCCGAGATCACCTTCGAGGGCACGCCCTTCGTCGTGCCCACCTCGCTCACCCCGTGGCCCCGCGGAGGCGCCCCCCGCCTCGCGGCCGTGAGCTCCTTCGGGTACGGCGGCGCGAACGGCCACGTCATCCTCGAAGAGGCGCCCGCCGTGGCGCCCCCGGCGCGCGACGCCTCGGAGCACCTGCTCACGCTCTCGGCGCGCACGCCGACGGCGCTCCGCGCGCTCGCGCGCCGCTACGTCGAGCACCTCGCGGGCGCGCCCGACGCGTCGCTGGGCGACGTGACCTTCACGGCCAACACCGGGCGCGAGGCGCTCCGCCACCGGCTCGCGGTGCGGTGCGGCACGGCCGCGGGCCTCTGCGACAGCCTCGCGCGCTTCGCCGAGGGACGCGACGCGCCCGAGGTGCTCGTCGGCAGCGGGCCGCGGCGGAGCGAGCCCGTACCCGAGGGCGCCTCGCTCGACGCGCTCGCCCGCGCCTTCGTCGAGGGCTTCGACGTCGACCTGCGCCCTCGTGATGGGAGCCCCCGCCGACGCGTCTCGCTGCCGACGTACCCGTTCGAACGCGTCGCGCTCGACGTCGACGAGGTCCGCTCGCTCCGGCGCGCGCGGCGGGGGGAGGCCTCGTGAGCCCCGCGCCCGTCGTGTCGGCCGAGCGCGTGGGCGACGGCGTCGTGCGCGTGCGCTTCGAAGACCCCGCGACGCGCAACGGGCTCACCGAGCGGCTGCTCGACGAGATGCCCGCGCTCTTGCGCGAGCTCGGCGGCGACGAGGGCGTGCGGGCCCTCGTGCTCACGGGCGCCCGCGACGTGTTCTGCGGCGGCGGAACGCTCGAGATGGTGCAGGCCGTCGCCGCGGGCGAGCGGCTGCCGCGCGACGCCCAGCTCGGCGAGGCGATCATGAGCTTCCCCGTGCCCGTGGTGGCGGCGCTCGAGGGCGTGGCGATCGGCGCCGGGCTCGCGGTCGCGCTCTGCGCCGACGTGCTCGTGGCGGCCGAGTCGCGGCGCTACGGGTTCAACTTCACCGCGCTCGGGTTCACGCCCGGCATGGGCGTCACGGGGCTGCTCCCGCCGCTCGTCGGGCCTCAGTTCGCGAGCGAGATGCTCTACTCGGCGAGGTTCTACACGGGCCGCGAGCTGCGAGGGCGCGGGATCTTCGCGCACGTCGTCGCCGACGGCGAGGTGCTCGACACGGCCCTCGACCTCGCGCAACGCTTCGCCGAGCGGCCCCGCGCGGTGCTCACGCTCTTGAAGAGCGAGCTCTCGCGCGGGCGCGTCGCGGCGCTGCGAGAGGCGCTCGAGCGCGAGCACGAGATGCACCGCGCGTGCTTCGCCGAGCCCGGCGTCGCTGAGGCGATCCGCGAGCACTTCCCCGACTGGGCCGCGAAGGAGCCCGCGCCGTGACGCCCCCGTGGACCGACATCGCCGTGATCGGCGCCGCGTGCCGCTTGCCTGGCGCGCCCGACCCCGAGGCGCTCTGGGGCCTCTTGCGCGAGGGGCGCAGCGCCGTCACCGAGGTGCCCGCGAGCCGCTGGGACGCCGCCGCGCTCTACGACCCCGACCTCATGGCGCCCGACGCGGTGGCGACGCGGTGGGGGGCGTTTCTCGACGACATCGAGTCGTTCGACGCGGCCTTCTTCAACATCTCGCCGGGCGAGGCGGCGGCCATGGACCCGCAGCAGCGCCTCGTGCTCGAGGTCGCCTGGGAGGCCCTGGAGCGCGCGGGCCTCGCGCCCGCCTCGCTCGCCGGCAGCGCCACCGGCGTGTTCGTCGCGATGGGCGGCGACGACTCCGACCGCGTGTACGCCGCGACCGCGACGCCGCCGAGCGCGTACCACGTGGGCGGCCACGCGCAGTGCTTCGTCGCCAACCGCCTCTCGCGCCTGCTCGACCTGCGCGGGCCGAGCCTCACGCTCGACACCGGCTGCTCGGGCTCGCTCGTCGCGATCCACCTCGCCTGTCAGAGCCTCCACGCGCGCGAGTCGAACGTGGCGCTCGCGGGCGGCGCGCACGTGATGCTGTCGCCCTTCGGCACGGCCGCGCTCTCGCGCGCGTGGCTCATGGCGCCCGACGGGCGCTGCAAGTCCTTCGACGCGGGCGCCGACGGGTACGTGCGCGGCGAGGGCTGCGGCCTCGTGGTGCTCGCGCGCCTCGACGACGCCCTGGCCGCGGGAGACCCCATCCTGGGCGTGATCCGCGCGTCGGCCGTGAGCCACGACGGGCGCACCCGCAGCGCCACCGCGCCCAGCGCCGCCTCGCAGGCCGCCCTCGTGCGCAAGGCCCTCGCGGTCGCGAAGCTCTCGCCCTCGCAGATCGACTACGTCGAGGCGCACGGCGTGGGCACGCCCGCCGCCGACGCCGCCGAGGCCGCCGCGCTCTCGGCGGTCTTCGGAGAGCGCCCGCGCCCGCTCCCCGTCGGCTCGGTGAAGACCAACCTCGGCCACCTCGAGCCCGCCGCGGGCGTCGCGTCGCTGCTCAAGGTGCTGCTCTGCATGCGCCACGACACCCTCGCGCCGTCGCTCCACCTGCGCGCGCCGCGCCCCGAGCTCGGCCGGGGCGTCGAGGTCGTGACGGCGCCGACCCCGTGGCGCTCTCCCGCGCCGCGACGCGCGGGCGTGAGCGCGTTCGGCATGGGCGGCGCCAACGCGCACCTCGTCGTCGAGGAGCCTCCCCGTCGCGCGAGCGACGTCGCCGACGACGCGCCGCGGCTCCTCCCGCTCTCGGCGCGCACGCCCGCCGCGCTGCGCGCGCTCGCGTCGCGCTACGCC
>JBDHVF010000790.1:0-4228 GCA_039809605.1 Polyangiales bacterium
GTGAGGGCGCGCGGCAGCGCGGTGAGGGGGCCGAGTCAACGACCGCGCGGCCATGCCCCGCGCGCTACGTCAACGGCAAAACCTGAGTCTGAGCGTGGCGAACGGAAGGCGGCACTTCGCGAGCGCGGCGCGGTCGATGATCGCCCGCCCCGTGAAGACGCGGACGCGCGCCAGGAACGCCGCGAGCTCGCGGAAGTTGCCGAGCCAGGGCCGCGCCTGGAGCAGCGCGAGCGCGTCGTCGGTGACCTCGAAGGGCTCGCTCAGGCCCCACGCCTGCGCGGCGCGGCTCACGTGGCGGATGATCTCGCCGAGGTCCTCGGGGCGCTCGCGGAGCGCCGGGACGTCGATCACGTTCGCCCCGACGAGCTCGCGCACCTCGGGCGGTATGCGATCGGCGGGGGCGTGCTCGGTGAGCACGAGGCGGACGTCGACGTCGTGCAGCGCGTTGCTCCCCACTAGCGGCATGCGACCGCAGCGCACCGCGTCTGCAAGCCGACGCCAGAGAGGCGCGATGATCCCCGACGCGCACCTGACGAGCAGCGTGCCGCCGCGCGCCTTCGCCAGCAATCCGGGCATGAGCCGGTGCGCCCGAGGAAGAGAGCCGCCGCGCTCCTGCCCGAAGAGTTCTGACTCCATGAGGGAGTCGGGGATGGCGGCTGCGTATGCCGTCACCAGCGGCCCCTCGCGCCGACCGCTACACGCGTGCAGGATCGTGGCGAGGTGCGCCTTGCCCACGCCGGGCCCACCGACGAACAGCACGGGCTCGTCGGTGCGCGCGAGCGCGGCGACCCGCTCCAGCACGTCGGCCATGCGCGGACTGCGCGTGCGGACCACGTACTCCTGCCCCTCTTGGACGCCGCGCAGCGCGAACGTGTGTGGGAGGGGCCTCGAAGGCGGAGGCTCAGATCGTCCCATGGATGCACGATGCCACCCGGCGTAGCGGTCGCCAACGCCCCCCTCACCCGCGCCGGGCCCGCTTCGCGCGCGCGACCTTCGGCTCCTTCTGCGCCTCGCGCTCGGCCTCGACCTTCGCGGCGCCGACACCCTTGAGCAGCGCGTCGCGCATCACGTCGGCGACCACCTCCCCTTCGGGCACCGGCACGTTCGCCGGCAGCGCCGGCGCCACGAGGCGGCGTACGAACTGCGGCGCGGCGCCGAGCGCGAACGTGGCGATCACGGCCGCCGCGGGGTGCACGTCGTCGCGCAGCTCTCCGCTCGCCATGGCGCGCAGCACCGCTTCGAAGACCACGGGCACGTGCCCGACGCTGAAGCGCTGGAGCAGCGCGGGCATGCGCGGCGACGCCACGAGCGCCTCGCGCATCACCATCCTCAGCACGCGGAACTCGTCGTCGTCGAGCGCGGCGAAGCGGTGGTAGAGCCGCCGCACCTGCTCTTCGAAGGGCGCGTCGGGCGCGAGCGCGGCGGAGATGTCCGCGAGGATGCCCCGGTACTTGTCCTCGACCACGGCGACGAAGAGGTCGTCCTTGGTGGCGAAGTAGTACGAGACCATGCCCACGCTCGTGCCGGCCTCGCGCGCGATCTGGCGCAGCGACGCGCCGTCGACGCCGTCGTAGAGAAAGCGCTCCGCCGCGGCGCGGAGGATGCGGTCTTGAATGTCGCTCCGGGGCCTCGCCATGGCGTCACCCGAGCTTCTTTCGAAAGCGCAGCGAGGCGACGAGGGTGAACCACGCGAGGATGCCCGCGAGCCACACGACCTCGACGCGCACCTCGGGCCACGTCGCGCCCTTGAGCGTGATGCCCCGCACGACCCTCAAGAAGTGCGTGAGCGGAAGCCCCTGCGAGAGGATCTGCACCGGGCGGGGCATGGCCTCCCACGGGAACATGAAGCCCGACAGGAGGATGTTCGGGAGCATGAAGAAGAAGCTCATCTGCATGGCCTGCTGCTGCGTCTGGGCCACGGTCGAGAACGTGAGCCCGAGGGCGAGGTTGGCCGCGATGAAGAGGGCCGCGAGCGCGTAGAGCAGCCCGATCGAGCCCACCACGGGCACGCGGAACACCAGGTGCCCCACCGCGAGGATGAGGGACATCTGCACGTACCCGATGAGGATGTACGGCAGGATCTTGCCCGCCACGAGCTCGATCGGGCGCACGGGCGACACGATGAGCTGCTCGAGCGTGCCGCGCTCGCGCTCGCGGGTGATGGCCATGGCCGTGAGCATCACCATGGTCATCGTGAGGATCACCCCGACGAGGCCCGGCACGATGAACGTCGCGGTGCGCAGGTCGGGGTTGTAGAGCGTGAGGGGCTCGAGCGAGACGGCGGGAGGCGGCGCGCGCATGCCCTGCGAGGCGAGGCGCTCGACGGCGAGGCGGGGGCCCCACGCGGCCGCGAGACCCGCCGCGGTGTTGCTCGCGCTCGCCACGGTCTGCGGGTCTGAGCCGTCGACCACGAGCTGCACGTGCGCCGTGCGACCGCGCGCCACGTCGGCCGAGAAGCTCGCGGGCAGGACCACCCCCACGCGCGCCCGCCCCGACCGCAGCGCGCGCGCGAGCTCGTCGTGGTCGCGCACGTCGCCCACGCGGTCGTAGAAGCCCGTGGCCTCCATCGCGCGCACGAACGACCGCGAGCGCGCGCTGCGGTCGTCGTCGAGCACCACCGTGGGCGTGTGCCGCACGTCGGTGTTGATCGCGTAGCCGAACAGCAGGAGCTGCACCACCGGCAGCACCGCCATCATCGCCAGCGTGAGCCGGTCGCGGCGGAGCTGGATGAGCTCCTTCAAGGCCACCGAGAGCAGGCGCCCGAGCTTCACGCGGCGGCCTCCGCGTCTTCGCGCACCATCGACACGAAGGCGTCTTCGACCGTGGCGCGGGCCCGCGTGCAGCGGTCGATCGCGATGCCCTCGGCGCCCAGCACCCTGCGCGAGAGCGCCTCGGGGTCGGCGCCGCGCACCGCCACGCGCAGGAGGTGGCCGTAGTGCGCCACCTCGTCGACCTCGGGCTCGCGGCGCAGGCGCTCGGCCGCGCGGGTGGCCTGGTCGACGGTGAGCTCGCACACCTCGAGGCCGCGGCGCGCGACCACCTCCTCGGGCGTGCCCACGTCGAGCACCGTGCCCCTGAAGATGAACGACAGGCGGTGGCAGCGCTCGGCCTCGTCCATGTAGTGCGTGGTGACGAGCACCGTGGTGCCGCCCGCGGAGATGCGGTGGATCTGCTCCCAGAAGTCCCTCCGGCTCACCGGGTCGACGCCCGCCGTGGGCTCGTCGAGAAAGAGCAGGGGCGGCTCGTGCAGCGTGGCGCACGCGAGGGCCACGCGCTGCTTCCACCCGCCCGAGAGCGTGCCCGCGATCTGGCGCGCGCGGCCCCGCAGGCCCGAGCGGTCGAGCACGGCGTCGATGCGCGCGGCGCGCCTGGCGCGCGTGAGGCCGTAGATCCCCGCGTAGAACTCGAGGTTCTCGCGCACCGAGAGGTCCTCGTAGAGCGAGAAGCGCTGGGTCATGTACCCGATGCGGGCCTTGATGGCCTCGGGGTCGCGCCCGATGTCGTAGCCCACCACCGTGCCGCGGCCGTGCGACGGGTCGAGGATGCCGCAGAGCATGCGGATCGTGGTGCTCTTGCCCGCGCCGTTGGGCCCGAGCACGCCGAAGATCTCGCCGCGCTCGACGCGAAAGCTCACGTCGCGCACGGCCACGAGGCTGCCGAAGTGCCGCGCGAGGTGCTCGGCCACGATGATGGCATCGCTCACGGCCGCGCCCCCTCGATGGTGACGAAGGTCGGCACGCCCGCGTGCAGGCGGCGCTGCGGGTCGTCGACGCGCACCCGCACACGGATCACCAGGTTGGGCAGCTCCTGCTCGCTGAAGAGAAAGCGCGGGGTGAACTCGGTCTGCCGGCCGACGTCCTCGACGCGGCCCGCGAAGCGCTCGCGCGTGGCGTCGACGCGCACCGACGCGGCCGCGCCCACGCGCACGCCCTCGAGGCGCCCCTGCGGCACGAACACGTCGACGTACGGGTGGCGCGTGTCGGCCACGACCGCGACGGGCGCGCCGGGAGAGACCACCTCGCCGGGGTCGACCAGCACGTCGATCACGGTGCCCTCGCCCTGCGCGCGCAGGGTGAAGCGCGCGAGGCGCTGGTCCTCGACGGCGAGCGCCTGCGTGGCGGCGGCGAGCTGCGCCTGCGCGGCGGCCACCTCCTGCGGGCGCGCCCCGAGGCGCATGGTGCGCAGGCGCTCCTCGGCCGAGGCCCGCTCCGCCCGCGCGCGGTCGTAG
>JBDHVF010000791.1:0-4224 GCA_039809605.1 Polyangiales bacterium
GCGGCGCCAATCACACGGCGGGGTCGTGAGCAACCACAGAGCGGGTCAGATCGGGATGGGGGGCCGACACCGCGTACCAGGGTTTTCGCCGACCTGCCGTTGAGGGTTCTCGAAGGGAGAACGACGATGTCGAAGCGGACGTTCATGGCGAAGGATCTGGTGGTGCTGCCGCGGCTCAAGGCCCGGGAGCTGCTGGCCATCGCGCGGGCGCTGGTGCTGCACGCGCGCGCGGTCGATGACGTGCCCAAGGCGGTGCTCGATGCGCTGCGCGAGGTCGAGGCGCACCTCGAGCCGCTCGCGGCCGAGCTCGCGCCGGCGCCGGCCGATCCCGAGGTGCCCCTGCGCGCGGCTACCCTCGCCGAGTGCAACGCGGTGGGCGCCCTGGTCGACTTCGTCACGAGCTGGACGCGCCTGCCCGAAGGCGACTTCCCCGCGCAGGTGGCGACCGCGCGGGCCTGCCAGGTCGCGCTCCTCGAAGGGGCCGGGCTGGAGTTCCTCACCTACAAGCCCCTGGTGATGCACTCGGAGGTGCAGCGGCGCATGGACACCCTCCGCGCCCGCAAGCTCGACGACGAGCTGCGCGCGCTCGGCGGCGGCGACTTTCTCGTGCACCTCACGAGGGTCCACAAGGTCTTCGGCGCGGCGGCGGGCGCGACCGCGAGGCGCCCCGAGGTCGAAGCCCCCGCCGTGCGCGAGCACGCCGACGCCCTCACCGACGCCGTGCGGACCTACGTCGTCCGCGTCGTCGCCTCCATCGACCGCAAGCACCCCGACACCGCCCGGCGCGCCGACGACCTGCTCCAGCCGCTGCGGTCGTGGTCCTCGCCCGCGGCCATCTCCGACACGTCCACGGTCGACCCCGAGGGCGACGCCCGCCCCGCACAGCCCGTCACGCCCGCGCAGCCCGTGGCTCCCGTCGTGCCCGACGACGCCCCGGCCAACGACGCCGCGCCCGCGCGCAAGACCGGCTGACACTGCCCGAGAGCCCTCCACTACACCACCACCGACTCCCGCCTCTGCGGCTTGTACGGCAGCCCGAGGCCGCTGATCTCGTCGACCGTGGCCCGCTCGGCGTCGCCGAGGTCGATGAAGAGCACCTGATCCTCGGCGAGGTTCATCACCGCGCGGAGCTTGCCTTCGAGGCGCACGCGCTCCTTCGGCGTGAGCAGGGCCTCGTAGACCGAGTCCTGCACGTGAACGCCAAACGCCTTCACGACCAGGTGCACCTTCCGCAGGCGCTCGGGGTCGGCGATGTCGTACGACACGAGGTAGCGGATCGCCACGCGTCACCTCCTCTCAGCGCGTGGTGAGCGCGACGTAGCGGTCGCACTCGCCCTCGAGCACCCGGGCCAGCACGCGGGCCTGAAGCTCCATCGCGCGGCGGTACGAGACCTTGTAGCCGAACACCGGGTGCGTGACCTCCTCCTCGCGGCGCTTGTCGAGCGCCTGGAGCAGCGCCTTGCGCGCGCCGGGCTTCATCGTCACGCCCTGCATCTCCCGGTGAAAGTCGTCGCCCGCCACACGCTTCTCGGCCACCATGCGCAGCACCGTGGAGTCGATCATCAGCACGCGGAACTCCTCCATCATGTCGAGCGCGAGCGCCGCGCGCCCCCACCCCACGCCGTGCAGAAAGCCCCGCATCGGGTCGAAGCCCACGCGCCGCAGCACCTCGGCGCACTCGCGCGCGAGCACCGCGTAGCCGAACGAGAGCATCGCGTTGGCCGGGTCGCGCGGGGGCCTGCGCGAGCGGCCGTCCATGCGAAAGGTCTCGCCGCCGCGCTCGGTCAGGAGCCGCGCGAAGCGCCCGAAGTAGATCACCGCGCCGCGGCCCTCGAGGCCGCGCAGGTCGTCGGCGGTCTCGGCGGCGTCGATCGCGCGAAGGAACGACTCGAACAGGTTCGACGCCTCGTCGTCGAGCGCCCCGTTGCGCCGCAGGAACACCCGCTGGTTGCGCAGCTTGCCGCGCACGAACTCCCTCGCGATGGGGAGCGCCTTCGCCGCGTCGGAGGCCACCTCGTGCTGGAGCATCCGCAGCGAGACGTTGTTTCCGAGGCCCGACGAGACCGTGCCGAGGAGCTTGCCCACGCCCGTGTGAAAGCTCACGGGAATGCCGCGCTCGAGGCACGCCATGATCGCCGCCGTCGACGCCTGCACGTTGCCGAAGAGGCACAGCTCCTCGAGCTGTTCGAAGGCCACGCGCAGGGGCTTCTGGCCCTCGGCCTGGGGCGGCGGGCACACCACGATGGCCTCGGCCTCCTTGCGCACGCTCGCGCCGGGCGTGCTCACGGTCACGGTGCGCCCCTCGACCTGCGAGGCCACGAGCCTGCGCCTCTTGAGCGCCTTCGGCGGCACCAGGGGCGCGCGGTCGTCGTCGAGCGCGTCGTCGGCGGGCACTCCCTCGCGGAGCAGGTTCGACTCGTCGGGCATGCACACCGCCGCGAACGAGCAGCCGAAGCACTTGGGGCTCCCGTCGAGCGGCGCGGGGCGCTGCGTCGCCCGCTGCGCCGCCGCCGCGCCCGCCACGGCCCCGAGGGCCGCCTCGCGCAGCGCGTCGGTGAGCGCGACCTCGACGCGGGTGCGCGAGCCCCGGTACCAGAGCTCGGCGCGCGGCACGCGGTGGCCCGCCTCCTCGAGCATCATCGCTTGAAGCGCGACGTGAACCGCGTCGCTGTCCCACGCGCCTTTCGCGAGCGTGGCGTAGCCCGAGTCCTCGGGCGGGGCGCTGCCGCTCTTGACCTCCGTGGGAATGGCCGTGCCCGCGGCGTCGACGATCACCCCGTCGAGCTTCGCCACGAGACCGAGCACCGGCGCCGAGAGCTCGACGGCGCGCGCCTCCTGCCATTCGGCGGGCGGGGCCTCATCGGGGGCGGCCTCGCCCGCGTCGACCTCGCGGCGCACGCGCGAGTGGCCGGGCTTGTCGGCGCGGGCGTGCTCCTGGCGGCCCCTCCACACGTGCTCGTTGGCCACCATGAGCCCCTCGACGTGCATGTAGTGAAAGAGCCTCGGGCAGTACGCCCACTCCACCACCATGCGAATCGGCAGGAGCTCGCCCTCGGGCTGCGCGGTCGCGTCCATCGTCGCCTCCGTTCACCCTCAGGGACGGCGAGACGCGGCGAGATCTGACAACCCCGGGCCTTGGGGGAATCGTCCGCGCGGGTGTCAGACAACGCCCTCGGGGAACGTCGTAGGGGCAGATCGACGTTGACGCGTCCGACCACGATCGGGCACACGCAGACGTCGCGACCACCAGGGAGAGGGAGCCCGATGCTACGCGCCATGATCCAGCTCGCACCGAAGCGCCCGGCGGGGGAGGGCATGTCCGGGGCGCTGCACGAGGTCCGCGCGCTCGCGGAGTACCCCGAGGTCGGCGAGCGCGCCTACGTGCTCGCGTGCGACGCCGAGGGCTCGCTGGTCGCGACTGCGCTCGAGGTCGACGGAGCGTCGCGGTACCGCTTCCCCTTCCGCAGGCCATCGGGGCCGCGGTCGCCGCAGGTGGGCCCCGTGATCAAGCGCGCGGTCGTGCCGAAGAAGGGCCTGAGCCCCAACGCCACGACGCTCGCCGCCTCGCTTGCGCACTTCGAATCCCTCGCCACGGGATCATCGCCCGTGGCGCCCGTCTACCGCCGCTGCCTCGACGCGCTCGGGGATGGCGACAAGGTGGCGCGCGTGGTCGCCGCGCTCGAGTCGATCTCCGAGAAGGGCACGGTCTACGTCTCGCTGGGGCCGCCGCCGGGCGACGACGCGCGCTACGCCGCGCACCTGCTCGCGGTGATCCGCAGCGAGCTCTACGGCATCGACGACGACGCGCCCGAGGGCCCGTGCCCGATCTGCGCCCGTCACGGGCGCCTCGGGGCCACGGCCCTCAAGGGCGCCAAGGTGAACTTTCTCAACATGGACAACCACGGCGTGTTCGCGGGCTTCGACGCCGGCCGCGCGGCCGACCGCTTCGCGCCGTGCGCCGCCTGCGCCGACGCCATCGCGACGACGTACATCCAGCTCAAGCCCGAGCTCCGCGCCGTCATCGCGGGCACCCCCGCGCTGGTGCTCCCGTATGTTCACCCGACGGGCGCCGCGAAGGAGTCTCGCCGCGACGCGTGGGACGTGCTGGTGAAGGCGCGCAAGGGCGAGGCCACGCTCACGGCCGAAGACGACCTGCTCGACACGCTCGCCGAAGAGGGCGCGCTCGCGAGCTTCCACATCCTCTGGGCGACCACCGGCGACGCG
>JBDHVF010000792.1:0-4214 GCA_039809605.1 Polyangiales bacterium
GGCCACCACCGCACCCGCGCGCCCCGCGCCCCGCATCCCGTGACACCAGGAGCCCGAACGATGAACCGCGCCCACGCCCTCACCCTCGCCGCGCTCCTGGCCCTGAGCTGCAAGAGCTCGGGCACGCCCCCGGTGCAGACCCCGCCCGTGACCGAGGCGCCCGACGCGGGCGCGCAGGCCCACGAAGAGACGCCCCGCGCGCCCGTGGTGCGGGCCGAGCCCCCGGCCTCGGGGCCCGCGCGCGACGTACACCTCCCGCCCATCCGCAGGCGCAGGCTCGCCAACGGGCTCGAGCTCAACGCCGTCGAGTACCACACGCTCCCGGTGCTGCACGTGCGGCTCACGGTGCGCGCGGGCTCGGCGCACGACCCGCCGGCCCTCCCCGGCCTCGCGTCGCTCACGGGCGACATGCTCAAGGAGGGCACGCGCACCAGGACCAGCGCGCAGATCGCCGAGGCGATCGAGTTCGTGGGCGGCAGCCTCGACGTGATCACGGGCCCCGACGCGACCACGATCTCGGTCGCCGTGCTCAAGGACCACGCCGACACGGCCCTCTCGCTCCTCGCCGAGGTGCTCACGCAGGCGACCTTCCCGCAGACCGAGCTCGACAAGCTCAAGCGCCGCGAGACCGACCGGCTCCAGCGCAGCCAGAACGACCCGGGCTGGCTCTCGATGCGCGCGTTCGCGCTGTCGGTCTACGGCGCCACGCACCCCTACGGCCGCTTCGACACGACCCCCGAGGTGCTCCGACGCGTCACGCGCAACGACATCGTGGGCTTTCACCGCGCGCGCTACGTCGCGGGCAACATGACGCTCACCGTGGTGGGCGACCTCACGGCCGCGCAGCTCGACCCCCTGGTCGACCGCACCCTCGGGCGCGTGCGCGCGGGCACGGCCCCCGTGGTGATCTTCCCCGCCGTCGCCAACGCCGCGGGACGTCAGATCGTGCTGGTGCACCGGCCCAACTCGCCGCAGAGCGTGATCCGCATCGGCAACCCCGCGCTGCGCCGCCGCGACGACGACTACGTGCCGCTCTCGGTCGCCAACCACGTGCTCGGCGGCGGCGCCTCGTCGCGCCTCTTCATGGACCTCCGCGAGCTGCGCTCGCTCACCTACGGCGCGTACTCTCGCATCGCGAGCACCGTCGACCTCGGCACCTGGGTGGCCGCGGGCCAGGTGCGCACGCCCGCCACGGGCGACGCCATGCACGCGTTCATGCGCCACCTCGAGTGCATCACCACCGCGGCGCCGCCCGACGCCGAGATGGCCCAGACGCGCTCGTACCTCATCGACAGCTTCCCCCTCTCGATCGAGACGCCGGGCAACATCGCCGACCTCGTCGCGGGCCTGCGCCTCTTCGGCCTGCCCGACGACTGGTACGACCACTTCCGCACGCGCGTGCAGGGCGTCGACCCCCCCGCCTCGCTCGCGACGGCGCAGCGGTACATCCACCCCGACCGCGCGTCGGTCGTGGTCGTGGGCGACGCCGACGCGCCCGTCGAGACGGGCCCCGCGTGCGCGGCGCTCCGTCAGCTCCCGGCCGACGCCACCTTCGCGCAGCAGATCCAGGCGTGCGCCGCGCGCCCCGCGCAGGGCGAAGGCGCGGCGGCCCCCGCGCGCGAGACCTCGCCCCTCAAAGAGGTGCTCCGAGGCTTCGGCGCCGTGCGCGTGATCAACCTCGACGGCTCGACGCGCGAGGAGCTCGCCGCGGCGCAGCCCTCCGCTCCGCCCGTGCACGCGCGCTGCGAGGAGCTCACCGCGCCCGCGCTCCAGGCCATCTCGCACGCCGAGCCCGGCGCGCGCCCCGCGGCGCCTCCGGGTCACTGACCTCTCATCGATTCAGTGCTCGAGCTCCGACTTGAGGCGCCAGAGGTCCTCGCGGAGCTGAAGGTCGGCCGAGCGCCCGAAGAAGCGCGCCACGGCGGCGCCCACGGCGCCCGCGGGCGGGTCGTACTTCATCTGCACCCGGAGCTCGGTGGACATGCCCCCGTCGCGCGGCGCGAAATGCACCGAGCCCGCGTTGCGCACGTCGGAGCCCTCGCGGCTGCGCCACGCCAGGAGCTGATCGCGCTGGTCGTTGATGATCTCCGCGTCCCACTCGAGCCGCGCGCCCGCGGGGCCCTGCACCGTCCAGTGCGAGAGCCGCGAGTTCGACACCTCGACCCGCTCCACGTGGCTCATCACCCTCGGGAGGTTGTGCAGGTCGCGGAAGAACGCGTAGACCTCCGACGGCCGACGCCCGATCACCACGCGCTCGTCGAGCTTGATCCCGCGGTCGATGAGCACGCTCGCCGACGCGCCGCGCTCCATGCGGGCCATCGCGCGCTCCTTGCGGGTGGCGGTGTTGCGGCCCATCGCGCGGTACACCGGGCACCGCCCCGTCACGCCCCGGTGCAGCAGGAACGCGCTCGCCAGCGCGCCGATCGCCGACGCGTACGACCTGCGCCGCGCGCTGAGGAGGCCCAGCGCCGCCGCGGCGGCGAGCGAGCCGAGGCGCTCCAGGTAGCCGAGGTTGACGTCACGCTCCCGCGCGTACGTGTCCGAGAGGCTCGCGCCGCGTGCGTTGTCTGCGTTCATCGCCCATCTCCTCCGGTGGAAACGGGACTTGCGCTGCAGCGAGGATGCCACTGGCTTTTCCGCGCGTTGACGAAGGTGCGCCCGGCCGCGCGTGAGGCCCTTCGCCACAAGCCCTGTGGCGGTGAGCCTCGAGCGCCTACCCCGTGGCGGCCACGCCGAGCGAGGCGAGCACCTCGCGCGCGGCGCGCTCGCCCGAGTCGACGGCGCCGTTCATGAAGCCCTGCCATTCGACGCTGGTGTGCTCGCCCGCGAAGAAGACGCCCCCCACGGGCTCTCGCTCGGCGCCTCCGAAGCGCGTGCGGTCGCCCGGCCCGTAGCACGCGTAGCTGCCCTCGAAGTGCCGCGCGCTCGGCCAGTGCATGCGCGCCGCGCGCCCCGTGAAGGCCGCGGCGGTGCCGGGGTACACGGCGTCGAGGGCCTCGGCGAAGCGTCGCCCCTGCGCCTCGGGGTTGCTCTCGCCCACGCTCACGCCGAGGCGCCCTCCCGTGTACGACGTGACGATCGCCACGTCGCCCTCGAAGCCGCGCGTCGACTCCCAGCTCTCGTGGTAGACGCCGCCGTCGTTGAACGACGTGCCCGACGCGCGCGCCGCGCGCCACGGCCGCGCGCTCGTCGAGATCATCACCTTGGCGTTGGTGCCGTACGCGAGCTCCTCGATCGCGCGGCGCTTGGCCGGCGACATCTCGAACCCGAGCTCGCAGCGACGGAGCTGGTTGAAGGGCAGCGTGAGCACGAGCCGGTCGCACACGACCTCGCGCGCGCCCGCGCCGACTTCGAACGCGCACGCGAGGGCGCCGTCGTCGCGCACGCGCACCGACGCGAGGCGGTGGCTCAGCACCACGGCGGCCCCGAGGCGCGTGGCGAGGCGGTCGGTGACGGCCCCCGAGCCCTCGCGCACCGAGAAGCGCTCGTCGCTCGAGCCGTAGAGCGCGAGGCGGTCGGGCTCCTGGCCGATCATCGAGAGGAAGGTCAAGGCGCTGAGCTCGTACGCCTCGCGCCCGAGCTCGCTCACGAAGGCCACGTCGAGCAGGCCTCGCAGCGTGCCGCGCACGCCGTTGCGGTCGAACCAGCCGCCCAGGCTCAGCGCGTCGAGCGACTCGGCCGAGGGCGTGTGGCGCCGGTGGTTGACGGGCCCGCCGCCGACGGCCGCGAGGTCGCGGCGGATCACCGGCGCGAGCGGGCGGAAGAGGTCGAGGATCTGCGCCTCGGTGTAGCGCACGGCGCCCAGCACGTAGTGCTCGCGCTCGAGGCCCTGCGAGGCGGCGCCGAGGTCGACGAGCGAGAGCCCGAGCTCGCGCACGAGGCCCTGGAGCGCGCGGTGGCCCGTGTCGAGGAACTCTCCGCCGAGCTCGCACTTGACCGGGAAGTGCTCGCGCAGGGTGAAGGCCCTGCCGCCCGTGCGCCCCGAGGCGTCGTAGACCGTGGGCGAGAGGCCGGCCTGCTTGAGCCTCCACGCGGCCGTGAGGCCCGCGAGGCCCGCGCCCACCACCGCGACGCGGGCCGCGCCCGTGACGGGGCGGGCGACGGGCGCGCGCGCGACGGTCGACGTGACCTGCGTGGCGCAGGCCGAGAGGGCGGCGGCGCCGAGGGCGAGCGCCTCGCGGCGCGAGCGGAGATGGCGGGCCTCGTCGCGGCGC
>JBDHVF010000793.1:0-4210 GCA_039809605.1 Polyangiales bacterium
TGGAATCCGGCGTACCCCGGGCGGCGACGGACACGCCCTCGGACGACGGCCACGCCATCGCACGCGCTGCGCCGTCTTCATGCCGATCTTCGGATCTCCGGTCGCCGTGAGCACGATAGGAAACACACCCCCTCCGAACGTCGCGCGATCGCGCCGGGGGGGCACTTACGGCGTGACGGCGCGGCACCATGCTCGAAGGCGTCGCGCGTCGCCACACGTGGCCCGCGACGTTCGGGAGGACGTTGCCATGAAGACTCTCGGGCACTCCCCGCGGGGCGCGCGCCCGCTCGTCGCCGCGCTCGTCGCCGCGCTCCTCGGCTGCGCCACCGAGGCGCCCAACCCCGTGGAGTCATGGGCCGGCGCGTACGACGGCGGCGCGCCCGCGCACGACGCCACGCCGCCGCCCGCGCACGAGCCGGGCGTCACCTGCGACGACGCCGTCGCGCTGCCCTCCAACGCGGCGCTCACCGGGCAGGCACTCCCGCACGCAGGGACGCCCGACACGACGTGCATCCCGAGCGACGCGCCGCGGCGCTTCTACGCGTTCATGCTCCCCGCGGGGCACCGCGCGGTGGTGACGGTGGAGTCGACCTCGCTGCCCGCGTGGCGCCCCGTCGCGCGCATGCGGCGCGCGTGCGACGAGCGCACGTGCGTGGCGAGCGGCACCGCGCCCGCGACCTTCTCGCCCGTGACCCTGGTGTACGACAACGACAACGTCGACGCCGTGCGCAAGGTCGTCGAGGTCAGCGCCATGTCGGCCGCGGTCGAGGGCACCTTCGAGATCAACCTCTGGATCGCGCCCCTCGCCCCTCCCCCTTCGCCCGCGTGCGCGTCGGCCGTCGCGCTCACGCCCGGCGCGACGATCACCGACGCCGTGCCCACGGGCAGCCCTCCGCCCGAGGTGTGCCCCGCCGGAGACGC
Source organism: Polyangiales bacterium (assembly GCA_039809605.1). Classification (GTDB taxonomy): domain Bacteria; phylum Myxococcota_A; class Polyangia; order Polyangiales; genus CAISKJ01. Next base: position 922 of record JBDHVF010000793.1, read on the forward strand.
GCCGCAGCGCTTCTACTCGCTCACCGTGCCGCCCGGCGTGCGCGCCGTCGTGGGCGTGCGCTCGCCCTACGGGTCGGGGCAGCCCGAGCCCGTGATCCGCGTGCTCGCGTCGTGCGAGGCGGCCGACTGCCTGGCCGTCGACCGCACCACGGGCGCGTACTTCTCCCCGGCCGTCGGCGTCGACAACTGGGACTCGTCCCCGCGCTCGGTGATCATCGCCGCGGGCCATTTTCTGCGCACCCCCGCGACGCTGCCGCTCAACGTGACCGCGCGCTTCGAAGCGCTGCCGCCCGCCCCCGCGCCCAACGCCGACTGCGGGCGCGCGCTCCCCGTGACGCCGAGCGACGTGCCGCTCGGGTACTCCGACCCGCGCCCCGTCGCGGGAGACACCCGCGACGGCACCGACGTCGACCTCGCGTGCAGCGACGCGGGGCACGCGGGCGGCAAGGCGCTCTACTACGCGATCACGGCGCCGCCGCGGCGCACGCTGCGGGCGTGGGTGCGCGGCTGGCACCTGCGCGCGCGGCTGCTCGACCGCTGCGGCGCCACGACGTGTCTCGGCAGCGAGGGTGGTACGCACGAAGACTCGAGCGACTGGCCCGCGCAGTACCACAACGCCTCCGACACCCCGCGCGACCTCGTGCTCGCCGTCGCGGCCCGCAACGGCGCGCAGACGCCCGACTTCACCCTGGGCGCGGACCTGCTCCCGCCGCCGCCGAACCTCACCTGCGCGACGGCCTCGCCGCTCACGGTGGGCACCACGACCGCGGGCAACGACGCCTTCGGCACCGAGCGCGCGAGCCAGTGCCTCGCGGCCCTCGACGGACCGAGCGCGTGGTACTCGGTCGCCGTCCCGCCGGGCCACGTGCTCGACCTCGACGCGCGCGCGTCGAACCCGCCGTTCAACCCCGTGCGCGCGACGCCCGTGGTGCGCGTCGTCCGCGGGTGCGACGCGACGACGTGCCTCGCGGCCTCGGCCGACGGGCGCGTGGCGTGGCTGAACACGGGCGCCGCGCCCGTCGACGCGCGCGTGGCGATCGGCGCTCCGAGCGCGGCCGACGCGGGCGACTTCTTCGTGAGCGCGCGCGTGCTGCCGATCGAGAACAACGTCTGCGCCCGCGCGGTGCGGGTGTACGACGGCGCCGTGCTGCGCGGGCAGAGCACGCAGAACGGCTTCCAGTCGCCGCCCGCGTGTGGATCGACCGCGACGGGGCAGGTGGTCTACTACGTCGCGGCCGTGCCCGCGGGCCAGGAGCTCGTCGTGCGCACCGTGGCGACCGGGCCCGACCCGATGTTCCCCGCGCGCGCGGTGGTGCGGCTGCTCGGCGCGGGCGGCGCCGCGACGTGCCTCGCGCCCGTGCCCGCCGGCGACGAGCAACAGGTCGAGCGCTACCTCAACGCCACGGGAGACCCGCGCGACGTGGTCATCGCCATCGGCGGCGAGGCCCGCGAGCGCCCGTCGGTCTTCGACCTCGTCGTCTCGATCGGCGCGCCCGCGACCTGACCCTTCCCCTCGCGCTCCCGTCGCGGGTACGTTGCGCGCGTGAGACCCCGCGCGACGTGGCCCCTGCTCGTGCTCGCCCTCCCCGCGAGCGCGGGCGCGCAGGGCTTCTCGGCCAGCCGCTTCGCCGCGCCCCCCTCGGGCGAGGACCTCGCCGTCACCGAGCGCGCGCTCGTCACGCCCCACCTGCGCGTGGGCGCGCTCGCGGCGGTCGAGTACGCGCACTCGCTCTCGACCCTCGGGGCGCCCGTCGAGAGCCGCGTCACGGTGCACGCCGCGGCGACCTTCGGCCTCTTCGACCGCGTGCAGCTCGGCGCGGTGATGCCCCTAGTCGTGACGCAGCAGCTCGCGGGCAACGACCGCTCGCTCGCGCCCGGCGACCTGCGCCTCGACGCGCGCGTGCGCATCGCGGGCCCCGCGCGCCGCGGCTCCGCGCGCCTCGCGCTCGCCGCCACGCTCTCGGTGCCCACGGGAGACCCCGCGGCCCTCACGGGCGACGGCGCGGTCACGGTGACCCCGCGGCTGCTCTTCGAAGCGAACAACGCGAGGGACTTCGTGTTCGCCCTCAACGCGGGCGTCGCGCTGCGACCGGGGTGGGAGCACCAGATGTTCGCGCGCGCGGGCGTGACGATCCCCGTGGTGGCGCGGGTGCTCGTGACGCTCGAGGCCGCGTTCGAGGCGAGGCTCACCGACCCCGGCGCCGCGGGGTCGCTCGCGCTCGAGGCCCTCGGCGGCGTGCGGCACGTCTCGCGCGCGGGCCTCGCGCTCGGCGTCGCCGCGGGCCCCCGCGTGCTCGACGGGGCTGGCACGGCCGACGTGCGCGCCGTGGCGATGCTCGGCTACGCGCCGCAGCCTCCGCGAGAGGCCGAGGGTGCCGGGGACCGCGACCTCGACGGCGTGGTCGACCCCGACGACCGATGCCCCGACGAGCCCGCGGGCGCGCGGCCCGACCCCCGCGCGCGGGGCTGCCCGATCCGAGACCGCGACCACGACGGCTATCGCGACGAGGTCGACGCGTGCCCCACCGAGCCCCCGGGCGACGACCCCGACCCGCGGCGCATGGGCTGCCCGGCCGACGACCGCGACCGCGACGGCGTGCGCGACGGCGACGACGTGTGCCCGATCGAGCCCGCGGGCGAGCGCCCCGATCCCCGCGCGCGGGGGTGCCCGCTGCGAGACGGCGACCGCGACGGCGTGCCCGACGGCGACGACGTGTGCCCGCTCGAGCCCGCGGGGCGCCACCCCGACGGCGCGCGGCGCGGGTGCCCGCACCCCGACATCGACGGCGACGGGATCTTGAACGAGCGCGACGCGTGCCCCGAGGAGCGCGGCCCCCGCACGCGTGACCCGGCCACCAACGGCTGCCCGAGGGTGTACGTGACGCGCGAGCGCGTGGTCATCACGCAGCAGCCGCGCTTCGCGGTCGACCGCGACGTGATCCTGGCGGCGAGCGTTCCGCTGCTCGTCGACGTGGCGGCCGCGCTCGAGGCGCACCCCGAGCTCGCGCGCGTCGAGGTGCAGGGCCACACCGACGACGCGGGCGACGACGCGCACAACATGGACCTCTCGCAGCGCCGGGCCGAGTCCATCCGCGCCTGGCTGGTGGGACACGGCGTCGACCCCGCGAGGCTCACCGCGCGCGGCTACGGCGAGACGCGCCCCCTCGCCGACAACGCCACGCGCACGGGCCGCGCGGCCAACCGCCGCGTCGAGTTCGTGGTGCTCGAACGCCGCGACGAGCCGGCGCCCGGCGCGCCGTAGAGCGGTGGCCCGACGCGTGTGATACGC
>JBDHVF010000794.1:0-4207 GCA_039809605.1 Polyangiales bacterium
CGCGGCGCCCCGCGCTGCGTGCCGCGGGCCGCCGAGTGCACGATCCCCGCGGAGAGCGCCGCGAGCGGCAGCGCGTGCGACGGTGCGCAGGTGTCGGTGTGCCTCGAGGGCGTCCGCACGCGGATCGACTGCGCGGCCGCGGGCCGGGGTGCGTGCACGACGGTGATGCCCCCCGGCGGCCTCGGCGCGCCGTACGCGGGCTGCCGGGCGATGTGACCCGAGGGGCCGGCGTGTAGAGTGCCGCGGCATGGGCGCTCCTCGCACGATCCTCCTGACCGGCGGCAACCGCGGCCTCGGGCTCGCGACCTCCTCGCGGCTGCTCGGCCTGGGCCACCGCGTGATCTTCACGGCCCGCGACCCCGCGCGGGGTGAGGCCGCCCTGCGCGAGCTCCGCGGGCGCCACCCCGGCGCGCAGGTCGAGTTGCGCGCGCTCGACCTCGCGTCGCGCGCGTCGATCGACGCGTTCTCCCAAAGCCTCGTGCGGGAGGTCCCGTCGCTCGACGTGCTCTTTCACAACGCGGGGGTGATGCAGCAGAGCCCGACGCGCCGGGTCACCGTCGACGGCTTCGAAGAGACCCTCGCGGTCAACGCCCTCGCGCCCTTCGTGCTGACGCACCACCTGCTGCCTTTGCTCGCGCGCGGGGCCTCGCCGCGCGTGGTGCTGGTGAGCTCGCGCCTGCACCTGCCCGGCTCGCGCGGGGCGCCGGTGCGCTTCGACTTCGACGACCCCGACCTCACGCGCGGCTACCACCCCGAGCGCGCGTACAAGAACTCGAAGCTCGCCGTGATCTGGCTCACCCGCGAGCTCGCGCGGAGGCTCGAGCCGCAGGACATCACCGCCAACGCCGTCTGCCCCGGGTTCGTGCCCGTGACCGCGGCCGAGAGCGTCACGGGCGCCATGCGCCTCTTCATGAAGCACGTGCTCCGCCGGATGCCCTTCGCGACGAGCGTCGAGGAGGCCTCGCGTCGCTTCGCCGAGATGGCGACCTCCCCCGCGCTCGACGGCGTGCGGGGGCTCTTCTACGCCGACGGGGCGCCGATGGCTCCCTCGGCCTGCGCGCTCGACGACGACAAGGCGCGACGGTTCTGGGCGCTCTGCCTGACGCTCACCGGGCTCGACGACTGGCCGTGAGTGGACCGGTGCCTCCAACGCCTGGCCGCGAGCCGTTGCCGTCGTCACGCGACGCGCGTGAGCGCGCCCTTCGCCCGGCCGATGGCCTCGCGCGCGACGCGGCGGTAGGCTCGCGCGCATGACCCAGCGCCCCAAGGAAGCGCCCGGCCCCTTTCGCACCTCGCAGCTACGTTCGGGCGACCCCTACGAGCTCTCCGACGGGCACCCGGTGCGGTGCGCGCCGACGGGTGGCGACGGCGCGAAGCCCAACGGCCTCGGGTTCGCGGTGCTCGAGACCGACCCCGCGGTGCAGGAGGCGGGCGTCGACCCGGGCTACACCTTCGGCGACGGGCGCTACCTCCGCGCGCCCGACGTGGGCGTCGGGAACGTGCCCGCGAGGCCCGGTTGGATCGAGGGCGTCCCCCTGCTCGCGCTCGAGTACGCCAGCGCGGGGCAGGACGAGGGCGAGCTCCAGCAGAAGATCTCCGAGCTCGTGGCACACGGGACGCGCTACGTCTGGGTGGTGCGCCTGCTCGGCCCGCGGCGTGTCGAGGTGTACGAGCGAGGGCAGCCCGTGCGCACCGTCGGGCCCGGGCAATCGCTCGCGGCGCCGGGGGTGCTCCAGAACGAGGTGCGCGTCGAGGCGCTCTACGACCCCGAGGCGGCGCACGAGGCCACGCTGCGCAACCTGCTCCAGCGCCAGGGCTACGCCTCGCTTCGCGAAGCCCTCGCGCGCAGCCGCGAGGAGGGGCGCGAGCAGGGCCGCGAGGAGGGCCGCGAGGAGGGCCGCGAGGAGGGGGCGCTCCGCGGCCGCCGCGAGGTGCTGCGCATGCTGGCGAAGGTGGCGCTGACCGCCGACGACGACGCGCGCATCGACGCGTGCGCCGACGTGGCGACGCTCGACGCGTGGATCGCGCGCGCCCCGACGGCGCGCACGCGCGAGGAGCTGTTCGGCGGCGGGTGAGGATCGCTCGTGTCCACGGGGTCGCCCGCGAGCCGCTGCTTCGACGCTCGACGGGCGCGTCACCCCTCATCGAGCGCGTGGAGCTCGGCGGAGACGCGGTCGTCGTACGCGTCACGCGCGCGCTCCGCGGGCGGCGCCTCGGCGGCGCGGCGGGACGACCAGCGCCGAAGCGCGAGCCCGAGCGCGAGCGCGGCCGCGGCCATCCCGATCGCCACGACGGCGAGCACCGCGCCGCGGGGGTCGCGCCCCCTGGGCACGGCTCGAACGCGCTCGCCGAAGCGCGCCGCGAGCCTGTCTTCGATGGCCTCGGGGCGCTCCCCCGCGCGGAGGCGGGCGCGGATCTCCGCGCGCAGCGACGTCGCGAGCTCGGAGTCGTGGATGTCGAGGGTCTGCGTCCAGCAGCAGGGCGCGACGAGGCGCGACTCGACGGCGAGCTCGCCGGGGACGCGGGGCTGCTCCTGCGCCGCGGCGGTGCCCGACACGAGCGCGACGAGCGCCAGCGCGAGCGGGCCCGGCGTGATTCTCGAAGGGTGCGTCGACACCCTGGAGCGGTAGCACCCGCGCCCTCGACGTAGCATGCGACCATTCGTCGCGGCGCGTGACGTGACGAGGCCCACGCTGGCACAGCGCGCGGGCGCGTCACCGCGGATCTCGCGCGGCACGCGAGGTGCGTCAGGCCGCCGACCATGCGTACGCCTCTCGTGCTCGCCGTCTCCGTGATGATGTTCGGCTGTGGCGCGTCGACGGCTCCGCCCGTCGACGGCGCGGCCGCCGACGCGGCCGAGGCCGCGAGCGATTCGTCCGCCGCGGCCGCGGTGGCCGACGCAAGCGACGTCGCGAGCGGCCCGCCCGCGGTCGGCGTGACCTGCGGCGACACGCGCTGCCGGCCCGACCAGCTCTGCGTCGAGCTGGGCTCGTGCGGCTGCGTGGTGGCCGGCGACGGCGGCTGCCCGTTGGGGACTCACGACACGGACCCGTACTGCAACCAGAACGGGGGCGCCGTCGACGCCGGCGCGACGTGCTTCTACCAGACGTTCTCGGGCGCGTACTGCGCAGACACGTGCGCGTGCGCGGGCGCGGGGTACGGCTGCCGCTGCACGGGCGCCGACGGCGGTGTGCAGACCTATCCCGGGTGCTACTGAGCGTCGATTCCGGTCTGCGCGATCGCCCGGCGCGTGAACGCGCGGGCAACCGTGGCGAAGCGTCGCCAGGCGACGCTCGTCGTTGTTCACCCGACGGGGGAGGCTCGCGAGCGAGCCCTCGACGCTCACGGCGTGGGCTGCACCGAGGGCGCGTCCGGGGGCGTCCGCGCGGCGTCGAGCGAGCGCAGGCGCTCCCAGATACGGTCGTGGAGCGTGTCGAGCGAGGCGCGCTCGGCGCCCTTCACCTTCGACCGCTCGATGCGCGCGAGGCAGAGGGCGTGGGTGAGGAACCGCGCGTCGTTCATCGACGGGTCGAGCGCGATCGCGCCCCACTGCGTCTCGGGGTCGTAGGTGACGCGGTAGTTCACCGCGACCTTGCGCCCGCTCGCGACGAGCTGCTGGCGCAGCCACGTCGCCACGCCGTCGGCCTCGGGGCCGAGGAGCGCGAGGTCGACGGGGTGCCCGAACACCCGACCGTAGGTCTCGAGGCGCGCCCTCGTGTCGGCTCGGGTGCGGCCGAGCACGAAGAAGCCCACGATGACGCCGACCGCCGCGAGCAGCGTCACCACCGGGCCGTAGTACTCGCCGTTGGAGGGGCGCTCCTCGGCCCAGTTGAGGAGGCCGTGCAGGAGGAAGAACACGCTCCAGGCGCGCAGATACGCGAGGCCGAGCGAAGGCAGGTGCAGCCGGGTCTTGAGCACCTGCGTCGCGGCTCCCTCGGTGCGCAGCACGATCACCGAGCCCAGCGGGATCAGCGGGACGAGCCACAGGTGGAAGAACCACGTCGCGACGTGGGACTCCCCGCACCGGAGCACCTTGCCGTAGAGCCGCTTGCCGAACACGAGCATCGAGACCGTCGCTCCTCTCGCGGGCGAATCTCGCACGGCCCCGCGCGCCCCGCGAGTACCGGGCACACGGGGCCTCCGACGACTCACCCCGCCGACACGCCGCGCTCCGGTCGCGCAGGTGGCCGAGCGCCGCGCGATCAAG
>JBDHVF010000795.1:0-4202 GCA_039809605.1 Polyangiales bacterium
GCGGGCGACGCGGGCGACGCGGGCGACGCGGGCGAGGCCGCCGAGGCGCTCGACGTGACTGAGCCCCCGGACGTCGCCGAACCCATGGACGTCGCCGCGGCCCGGGTCGTGGTCGCCGCCCGCGACGCCGCCGCGCGCAGGGACGCCGCCGCGCCCCGGGACGTCACCCCGGCCCGTGACGTTGTTCAGGCGCGCGACGCGGCCGTGACCGACGCGGCCATGGTCGATGCGGGCGTCGCCTCCGCGAGGCGCGTCACGGCGCGGCACGAGCCGCCGCCGCGCAGCACGGGCGCGGTGGCACGGGTCACGCTGGGGCTGTTCCTGCTGCTGGCGCTGGCGATCCTCGCGGGCAGCCCCGCGGTGCGCACCTTCGAGCGCCGCGCGGGCCTCGCGATGGTGACCGGGAGCGGGCTGCCCTTTCTGCTCCTGGGGCTGATCGCGCGGCGGCCCGAGGTGGGCATCCTCGACGACGCGACGCTGCGCGACCTCACGCCCCTGCTCGAGTTCGGCCTCGGGTGGATCGGGTTCCGCGTGGGCACCGACTTCGACGTGCGCGCGATGGACCGCTGGCCCCGCGGCACGGCGCGGGTGATGGGCGCCGAGAGCGCGTGCGCGTTCCTCGTGGTCGTGGTGACGCTCGGCGTGGCGATGCGCGCGGGGCTCTTCCCGCAGAACGTGGTGCGCAACGCGATCCTCCTGGGCGCGTGCGCGGCCGTGAGCGCCCCGTCGGGCGTGCGCGCGATGGAGGCCGCGGGCGTGATCCCCGCCGACCGCTCGCGCGCCCTGCGCCGCGTCGCCGCCCTCGACGACGTGGCCGGCGTGGTGGTGCTCGCGCTCGTCACCAGCGCGTTCCGCCCCGTGAGCAGCGGCGCGTGGGCGCTCCCGCCGCTCGGGTGGCTCTTCGTGCAGATCGGCATGGGCGTGGTGCAGGGCGCGCTGCTCGTCACCGCGGCCCGCGTCGCGCGCAACGCCAACGAGCGCTTCGCCCTCACGCTCGGCGCCATCGCCTTCGCCGCGGGCATGGCGGGCTACACGGGCTTCTCCCCGCTCGTGGTGGGCGCCGTCGCGGGCGTGGTGGTGACCAACCTCCCCTCGGGCGCCGTCGAGGCCGGCGACCTCATCTCGGGCGCGCGCCTGCGCGAGTTCGAGCGGACCATCTTCATGATCTTCTTCGTCGTCACGGGCGCCCTCTGGACCCCCGAGGGGCGCACGGGGCTCTACCTCATCCCGCTCTACGCCGCCGCGCGGCTCGCGGGAAAGCTCCTCGGGCTGCGCGCCGTGCGACAGGTCGCGCCCTCGACCCCCTCGTCGCCGCCCGCGCCCGTCGCGGCGCCCGAGCGCGCGACCCCCGACCCCGGCGCGCCCCCGAAGCCCCCGAGCGTGGCGCCGCGGCAGCGCGTGGGCCTGCTCGCGTCGTGGGTGGCGCTCATGCCCGCGAGCGCCGTCTCGATCGCCGTCGTGGTGAGCGCGCGCACCGCGTACGGGCCCATGATCGGCGGCTCGCTCGAGACCGTGGTGATCGGCGGCGCCGTGGCCGCCGAGGTGGTCTTTCGCGCGGCGCTCTACGTGGTGGGCGCGCGGCCGAGGGGGCTCGACGCCGACCTCGGCGCGCTGCCCCTCGAGCACGACGACCCCGACGCCGCGAGCGGCCACGACGACGAGGGCGTGGCGTGATCCGCGCGGCGCTGCTGCTCGCGGTGGTCGTAGTGCTCATGGCGAGCACGCGGTCGTTCCTGCCCGCCGGCGACGTGACGGCCGCGAACCCGGGCGTCGCGCTGGCGTTCGGCTTCCTCGTGCTGGCCGCGGTGCAGACGGGCAACCTCTTCGCCGCGCTGCGCCTGCCGCGGCTCACGGGCTACCTCCTCTGCGGCCTCGCCGTCGGCCCCGACGTCGCCGGGCTCCTCACCGCCGAGACCGTCTCGAACCTGCGCCTCGTGAGCGGCGTCGCCGTGGGGCTCATCGCGCTCACCGCGGGCAGCGAGCTCAACCTCGGTCGCCTGCGGCCGCGCATGCGCTCGGTGCTCGTCACCGCCGCCCTCTCGCTCGTGATCGCCCTCGCCGCGACGACGACGCTCGCGGGCCTGCTCGCGCCGCGCCTGCCCTTCCTCGCCGCGCTCTCGCCCACGCAGCGGTGGACGGCCTCGCTCATCCTCGGGGTCATCGTCGCGTCGCGCTCGCCCGCGGCCACGCTCGCGATCATCTCCGAGACCGGCAGCGCGGGGCCCGTCACCGAGAGCGCGCTCGGCGTCGTGGTGCTCGCCGACTTCGGCATCATCGTGCTCTTCACGATCGTCAACTCCCTCGGGGTGAGCGTCTTCGGCGCCCCGACGGGCGCGTCGCTCTCGCCCGTCACGCAGCTCGGCGTCGAGGTGTTCGGCAGCATGGGCGTCGGGGTGCTCGCGGGCCTGGCCATCGCGGCCTCGCACCGCTTCCTGCGGGCCCACCTGGCGCTGTTCATCCTCGCGGTGTGCGTCGTGGCCGCCGAGGTCGGCTCGCGGCTGCACCTCGACGCGCTGATCATCTGCCTCACCGCGGGGCTGCTCCTCGAGAACGCGCTCGACGTGGGCGGCGCCGCGGTGGCGCAGGCGCTCGCCCCCGCGTCGCTGCCCATCTTCGCGGTGTTCTTCGCCCTCGCGGGCGCGCGGCTGCACCTGCACGACCTCGCCGCCCTGTGGCCCGTCGCCATCGCGTTCGCGCTCGTGCGCGCGGTCGCGCTCACGGGCGGCACGCGGCTCGGCATGACCCTCGCGGCCACCGACCCCGCCGTGCGCAAATGGGCGCCGCTCGCGATGGTGTCGCAGGCGGGCGTGAGCGTCGGGCTCGCCGAGCTCCTCGGGCGCCACTACCCCACGTGGGGGGCCGGCGCGCGCGGGCTCATCCTCGCGGTGGTCACCCTCAACGAGCTCGTGGGGCCGGTGCTCCTTCGCCTCGCCCTCTCGCGCGCGGGCGAGGCCGGCAAGCGCCCCGAGGCCGGGGGCGGAGACCACTGAACAGAGGTCCGCGGCCCCGCGCGCCGCGCGGCGACGAACGGTACACGCGCCATTGAATGGACTATCGTTCGCCCGCGATGGTCGCCGCGGGACTGGTCCTGATGGAGCTGGCGCCGGGCGCGAGCGTGTGCGGCGACTTCGTCGTCGAGCGCTTCGCGCGCCACGGGCCGCTCGCCGAGGTGTACCTCGCCCGCTCGCGCACCCGCGAGGAGCGCTACACCGTGCGCCTCCTGCGACGCGCGGGCACGGGCTCGGTCGCGGCCTTTCGCGCGGAGATGGAGCGCGTGCGCGACCTGCAACACCCCGCCATCCCTCCCGTGGCGGCCTACGGGATGGAGCCCGCGGGCCCCGTGGTGGTGACGCCCTGCGTGGGCGAGACCTCGCTGCGCCAGCGCCTCGTGCCGGGCGTGGGCGTCGCGCACGCCGAGGTGGGCGGGCTCGTCACGCAGCTCGCGTCCGCGCTCGACGCGCTCCACGGGTCGCGCCCGGCGATCGTGCACCGCGCGCTGCGCCCCGAGGGCGTGACGCTCGGCCCGTCGGGCGCCGTGTGGCTCGAGGAGTGCGGCCTCGCGCACGCGATGGACGCCGCGGGGTGGCTCCCCGAGCGCGGGGGCCTGTTCGGCGACGCCGCGTACCTCTCGCGCGGAGAGCTCCGCGGCGAGGTCACGCCCCGCTGCGACGTCTTCGTGCTCGCGTCGATCGCCTACGAGTGCCTCGTGGGCCTGCGCGCGTTCCGCGGGCCGAGCGACGCGGCGGTGCACTCGGCGATCGTGCACGGCCCGGCGCCGCGCGTCCGCGACGCGCACCCGTGGCTCGCGCCCGAGCTCGACGCCGCGCTCGCGCGCGCGTGGTCGTTCGACGACGCCGCCCCGTACGACTCGGCCACGGCCTTCGCGGTCGACCTCGCGAACGCGCTCCGCGCCACGCCCGCCCGCGCGGCGCTCCCGTCGCTCAAGCCGGGCCGCTCGGGCATGCGCCCCAACGCGAAGGCCACGCCGCCCGCGCGCGACTCGACGCCCGACGTCGACCGCGCGTTCGACGAGCTCATGGGCCGCGAGGCGACGCCGGCGCCTCCTCCGCCGCCGGGGTCGCGCCCCGCGGCGCGCGCGTCGTCGCCGATGCTGCCTCCGTCGGAGGGTGCGCCCGCCGCGCCCCCGACGCCGCCGACCGTGACGACGATCGCGCCCCCGTCGACCTACCCCCGTTGGGCCG
>JBDHVF010000796.1:0-4198 GCA_039809605.1 Polyangiales bacterium
CGAGGCCCGACGACGCCCGCGACGGCACGCGCCGCGCGAGCCGCGCGAGCCCGCACGACCCGCCGCCCTCACACGACCCGCCCCGAGCACACGACGCGCAGCACGCACCCATGACGCCACCTCGACGACCTTCCGCGCGGCCCCCGGCCTTCGAGACCGAGGGCCGCGCGGCCCGAACACCACCGACCACCGACGACCACCGCGCGAGCAGCGCGACGAAACGGCTTCGATGTAGCGCCCGCGCGAGAGGGATGCGAGCGCCGCTGCAACGCTCGCGGGCCGCAAACCCCCCAAGGATAAGCGGGTGCGCGAGGGACTTGACAAAATATCAAGTCGAGGTTATCTACACGGACCGTGGGGCCGAACAGTAGGCCCGCGTTACCCGGTCAGGAGATGTTTATGACCCCCGACGAGTTCCTAACCTTCGCGAAGACTTGTGCCACCCAGAGCCGCGTTCGCCTTTCGCGCCACGGCCACGAGCAGATGCAGGCGCGACGCGCCACCGCTGCGGATGTTCGAGCGGCGATCCTGTCTGCGACCCGCGCGCGCCACCAACCCGTCGAGAACGCTTGGAAGCTCCTCGGCGGAACGGACATCGACGGCGACGACCTCACCGTGGTCGTCGCCGTCGATCGAAACGACAGCACTTTGATTCGCGTCGTGACCGTGTTCTAGGGCACGCATCCACGGCGCAGAGGAGGACACCATGAACCGTCATTGCCCTGAATGCGGGGCCGACATGACGCTGAAGAACCACGAGCACGAGGAGCGCGTCGGCGGCTACAAGGTGCGCGACCCCTCGGGTATGGCGTACGTCTGCGTGTCGTGCGGCGCTGCCGACCTCTCGCTCGAGGGCCTTCAAGAGTACGAGCGCCGCGCCGCACGCGTGGTGCTTCTCGACCGCCCCGACGCGGGCGGCGCAGTGTACAAGTACGCGCGAAAGGCGCTGGGGCTGCGCCAGGTGGACCTCGCCGCGCTGCTGAAGGTGGAGCCCGAGACGGTTTCGCGCTGGGAGAACGACCAGCGCCCCATGCCGCGCGCGGAGCAGCTCGCGCTCGTCGCGCTGCTCACCGGCGTCGAGTGCGGCCTCGTCGACATCGCGAAGGCGCTGCGCGCGGGGCCCGTCGACACAAGCAAAGAGCTGGTCGTGCGTCCCACGCGCGCGGCCTGACTCACTCCCGCCCGCCCGACGACGCGACCGCCGCGAGCAGCGCGAGCCCGAGCGCGAGGCCCGCAGTGATTCCCTCCGCTGCGCCCGCGCCCGACGACTCGCGCGGCGCCGGGAGGCCGAAGCCCGAGCGTCGCCACGTCTGTCCGTCGGTCACGGGGAACCCTCCGCGATAGACCACGATCAGACCGCGTGCGATCCACGCCTCGATGTCGCGCAGCCGCACCGACTCGACCACCGGACCCGTGGTCCAGCCGTCGACGCCCCGCCCGCCGCGCGGGTCCATGCGCTTCTCGCCGCGCCGGGTCGTCGACTCGTCGACGACGGTATCGCCGCCCGCGAAGCCCATGCCCCCCACGCGAAAGCCGCGCTCGAGCTCGCGTGCCTTATCGCGCCGCTCCTGGTCGGTGAGGATCGTCTGGCCGTCGGAGACGTTGCCGGTGCGGACGAAGCCAGGGGGCTCCGGTACGTCGTGCGTCGGCGCCCCGCGCCGAGGCTCCGCATCCGTCGGTGCCACCGTTGGATCGCTCGTGAGGAAGTTCCGCTCGAACACCGGCTGATCGCGCCCGAACACGTCGTAGTTATGTGCGACGGCTGCGGGGAGCCAGCCCACCAGTAGCCGCGCGACGCCGTACAGGATGCCGAGCGCGAGCCCTGCGCCGGGGCCACCAACGAGCGTCGCCGCCCCGGCCACCGCGCCCATCATCTCATCGGGCGTCGCGTTGCCCGGCGCGCCCTGCACCGGCCGAGAGAAGAACTCGCCGCCGTCCTGCGCGTGCGCAAGATCGATTGCGGCGAGGCCAACGAGCCCCGCCACGGCGGCCTCGGCGCCCGCGCTCGCTCTCGGGCTCGTCAGCACGCCCAGCCGCTGCGCCTCGCGCGCGTTGCGCAGGAGCGCGTAGCGCACCGACTCCACGAGCACGCGCGCCGGGCCGCGCCGCACGCACGCGCGCGAAATCTCGCGGCACCAGTTCCAATAGAGCTTGAGCAGCGGGAGGAGGTACGACACCGCGTCTTCGCACGCGCCCGTCTGGAGGAAGCCGCCGCGGTGCAGGCAGTTGTCCGCGAAGGCCCAGGAGTCCCACGACCACCGCCCGTTCTTCAGCCCGTAAACGCGCTCCCAATCATCATCTTTCGGCGTTCCGTCTGCCTCGCACTCGTTCGCGAAGCCCATGTCGCGCACGGTCGAGTCGGCGACGAAGCGGTACCGCTCGCGGACGATCACGCACCACGCCCCGCCCTGAAAGAGGTAGGCCCCGTGGTCGCGCGCCCAGGTCGCCCAGCGCTTCGTGTCGCACGGGCTCACCTGCGGCCCGCCGTAATCTCGCTCGACGACCGTGCGCAGCTCAGGGTCCGTGACGCAGGGCAGGTCGAGCGCCCGGTAGCCCTGCATGAGCGCCTCGAGCGCTTCACGCACGCGCGCCCGCTGCTGCATGTACGGCAGCGCGTCGACCTCTCGTTCGTGCGCCGCGTCGGTGAGCTCCATCGCGCGGCGGAACCAGGCGTCGGCCAGTTCGAAGTCGGCCCAATGAGCGAAGCCCTGATCCGCCCAGCGCCGGAGCGCACCACGAATCGCCGTCACGTCCTCGCCCGCCTGCGTTTCGGCCCTGTGACGCACGTCCGAAGCGTTGACGAAGTCTTCCGTCACATCCTCGCCCGCGCGAGTCATGGGGCCGATGTAGCGCCCGAGGTCTTCCGGCAGGTCTCGAATCCTTGCCCACTGCGCGCCCATCACGCACCACCCTTCACCGCGAGCAGCTCCGCGCGGTGCGGCGCGAGCCTCGCCGCCGCCGCCGGGGGCCACTCCCCGCGCCGCGCGCCCGCGACCGAGCACTCCGCCCACTGCCACGCGCCGCCGTCCGTGCGAACCTGCGCGGTGATGTGATCCTGCTCCGCGCCCGGCCGCTCGAGCCAGTAGAGCCGCGCCTGGACCCGCGCGCGCCCCGCCGACAGGATCGCCGCCACCTCGACGAGCCCGACGAAGAGCGAGGAGAGGTCTTCGCAGTCGCCGCCCTGCGCGAGCGTCACGCCCACGCCCTGGTAGGTGTCGACGCCCGGCGGGTCGAGCCGGTAGGGCACCCGCTGCACGAGCGAGAGCGCGACGTCCGCGACGGCCTCGCCGAGCGACACGCCCCGTCGCGTCGCCGAGCGGCGCTCCGCCATCGCGAGGCAGTCGCGCGCGAGGCCCCGCACCGACACCCACGCGCCCGCCTCGCGCACGGTGTCCTCGAGGAGCGCCATGCGCCCCGGCGTGTCGAGCTCCGCGGGCACGCGCTCGGGTGCGCCCCACCGTCGCGGCACGACAGGCTCCCAGCGGTCGTCTTCCGCCCGATCGGGCGGCGGCGGAGCCCCGTACATCGTGCCCCACCGCATCGCTTCGTCGTCGCCCATCGCCGCCACCGCCCTTCCCTTCGACGCGCTCACCCGCCCGGCATGCCGCCCGCCGCCGCGAGCGCGCCCGCGACCTGATCGGCCGGGAGCTTCGCGAGCGCGGTCTCGGCCAGGCGCATCAGGCCGTTGGGGTCGACGCGCGAGGCGAGGCCGCGCGCGAACTCGGGCGCCGCCGCGCCGAGCACCCTCTGCACGAGATCCCACGCGGGGCTCGGGGTGCCGCCGACGTGCGCCCCGTACGCCTCGACGAGCGCGAGGCGCTGGCGAAGTTGAAAGTTCTCGTTGACGAGCCGCGCGTTCTCCCCGCGCAGCGTGTCGCGCTCGCGCCGCGCGTCGTCGACGTCGCGTTCGAGACGTTGCACGAGCGCCGCGCTGTTGCTCTCGGGCCGCACGCCCGCCATGGTCTTCATCAGGTCGAGCGACGCCTGATAGAACGCGCGCTGCCGCTCCGACTCCCGCTCGCTCATCGCGAACGCGAACGCCACCGGGCCGCGGTGCTCTTCGGGGAGGCGCTCGAGCAGCATGGACTGCGGGTCGAGGCCCTCCGCGCGCTGCGGCGCGTGGCCGTACGTCGGCGCCGTCGCGACGCCCGACTGCGCCGCGGGCCGCGGCGGAGGGTCGTCGCCGGGGATGGGGCGC
>JBDHVF010000797.1:0-4195 GCA_039809605.1 Polyangiales bacterium
TTCGCGGGCTGCGAGGCGAAGGGGTCTTCGTCGGGCGCGGGGTCGAAGGTCTGAAAGGTCCAGGTGGTGACCGTGCGCGCGTCGAGCGCGGAGCGCACCGAGGGAGCGCCGAGCATCGGAAGGAGCTCGTCACGCAGCGCGGCGGCGTCGCGAGGGCGCTGCGCGGGGTCTTTCGACAGGCAGCGGTCGACGAGCTGCGCGAGCCGCGGGTCGACGAACGGAGCGGCCTCGAGGAGCGGCCTGTGCGGGTCGCGGCACGCGCGCAGGAGCACGGCCGCGGCGGTCTCTCCGTCGAAGGGAAACACCCCCGCGAGGATCTGGTAGAGCATCGCGCCGATCGACCACACGTCGGCGGCGGGCGTGGCGCTGCGCGCGTCGAGCGACTGCTCCGGGGCCATGTAGTACACGGTGCCGAGGGCCTGCCCCGCGAGCGTGGCCTTGCCGGCCTCGGTGGCCTCGCGCGCGATGCCGAAGTCGAGCAGGCGCACGCGCTCGCCGCCGCCGGGCGTGCGCTCGAGAAAGAGGTTCTCGGGCTTGATGTCTCGGTGCACCACGCCCTTCGCGTGCGCGACGGCGATGGGCTCGAGGGCCTCGGCGACGTGGGCGAGCGCGCGAGAGAGCGTCACGTCACCCCGCACGATGCGCTCGGAGAGGTTCTGCCCCGCGAGGAGCTCCATCGCGAGAAAGGCCACGGGCCCTTCGTCGCTCGGGTGCAGCCCCGCGTCGTAGACCTGCACGACGGCGGGGTGACCGATCTTGGCGCCGAGGCGCACCTCGCGCAGAAACCGCTCGATGCTGGCCTCGCTGCGCGCGAGGCGCCGGTCGAGCACCTTGAGCGCCACGCGCTGCGTGGTGAGCACGTGGCGCGCGACGTAGAGCTCGCCCATGCCGCCCGTCGCGAGGTGGCGCTCGATCTCGTACTTCTCCCCGATGATCCGCGGTCGCTGGTTGTCACCCGCCATGGGAAGCACTCCGCCGAATCCGACGCCTCCGCCCCATCGATGCCACGGGATCGCATGCGCTGTCGACACGGTTCGCGCCTCTCCCGTCGGATACGGCCCCTCGCGCGGGGGCGGATTTCCCGCGGCACGCCGCGGGGCGTCGCGCGTGACACGGGTGCGGGGCCGACGGCGCTGCGCCACGCGACCCACACGACGCGGCACGGGCGCCTGATTTCACGGTGAATCCCGCGGTGCTACGCAACCGCGAGCGATGAAGACCACGAGCTCCCCGGCGCGCGCGCGGGCTTTTCTCACCGCGTGCGTGGCGGTCTGGGCGCTCGGGTGCGGCGGTGATCGCGCCGCGACGAGGCCCCCGGTCGTGCCCGCGCCCCCGGCCGACGTCGCCGACGCGGGCGCCGGGCTCGACGTCGCCGACGCGAGCCCCCCGGATGACGCACCTGTCGACGGAGTCGTCGCGGCGACGCCGGGGCAGCCGCTCGAGCCCCTGGCCGACCTCCCGGTGGAGCTCGCCGAGCTCGTCGAGGTGCAGACACGCGACGACGGGCTCGTGGTCGGGTGCGCCGCGCGCACGGGCCTCGCGCTCGTCGACGCGCGCGACCCCGCGGCGCCGCGCGCGTATCCCCACGTCGACATCTCCGTGCCGGGCGTTCCGCTCTTTCGCTGCACGCACGTGGCGCTCTCGGGCTCGCTCGCGTACGTGACCTTTCGCGCCGACGGGACGATGCCCTCGCTGCTCGCGGCGCTCGACCTCTCGTCGCCCGCCGCGCCCTCGGTCGTCGCCGCGCACTCGCCCGCGCCGGGCGTGGTCTTCGAAGCCTCGGCGGCGCTGGGCGACCTGGTGGCGGTCGCGATGCACCGCGACGGCGTCGGGGTCTTCGAGCGTCAGGGGGGCACCTTCGCGCTGCGGGCGACGGTGCGCGGGCTCGTGAACGCGCACGGCGTCGCCCTCGCGGGCGCGACGCTCTACGTGGCCGATGGAGAGGGCGGCCTCGCGACCGTCGACGTGTCGGACCCGCGCGCGCCGCGGGTGCTCGGGCGCGTGGCGACCGGAGGCGTCGCGCAGTCGGTCGCGGTCGAGCCCGGCGCGCGTGCGGCGTACGTCGGCGCGGGGGGCGTGGGCGTGGTGGTGGTCGACGTGTCACGGCGCGACGCGCCCGCGCTCGCGGGCAGGGTCACGCTCGACGGCCCCGCGGGGCAGGTCGCGGTCTCCGACGGGAGGCTCCACGTGGCGGCGTGGCGCGACCTGCGGGCGTACGGCCTCGGCGACCCGCTGCGGCCGTCGCTCGTCGCGGTCGCGAGCCCGAGGCACCTCACCGAGATCGCGCGCGTGACGGGCATCGCCGCCCGCGGCGACACCGTCGCCGTCGCCGACTGGGACCACCTCGAGACCTGGCGCATGCGCCCCGGCCGCGCGGCCCCGTACCTCGAGTCGTCGCCCGAGCCCGTCTCGTTCGGCCGCGTCGCCGCGGGCGCCGAGAGGAGCGCGTACGTGCCCGTCGAGAACCTCGGCGGCGCGCGGCTCGCGCACGCCGTGGCGCGCGTGAGCGATCCGTCGGTCACGGTGTCTCCCGCGGAGTTCTCGCTCGACGCGGGCGAGAGCGTAGAGCTGCGCGTGACGCTGCGGGCGCGCGAGGGCGGGCCGACGGCGGCCGTGCTCACGCTGCACGCCGACGACCCCCTGGTGCCCGACGTGACCGTCTCGCTCACCGCGAACCCTGCGGCGCTCGACGCGGGCGACCGGGCGCCCGACGAGTCCGTGCGGCTCACCGACGGCGCCGCGTGGAGCCTCGCCGCGCAGCGCGGCCACCCGGTGCTGCTCGCGTACTTCACGAGCTGGTGCCCCGCGTGCGCCGTCGAGATGCCCGACGTCGAGTCGCGCGTGTGGGCGCGCTACCGCGAGCGCGGCCTCGCGGTGGTGGGCGTCGATCCGCCGCTGTCGTCGTTCCGCCCGCCCGACACGCTCGACGACGCGGCGGCGTTCGCGCGCTCGTCGGGTCTGACCTTTCCCCTCGGCACCTCGACCACGTCGGCGTACGACGCGCTGCGGAGCGACCGCGGCGATGGCAGCGCGCCCTTCCCGTTGCTGGTGCTGGTCGACCGCGCGGGCGACCTCGCGTACGTGGGGACGACCTTCGACCCCGACGCGCTCGCCCGTGCGATCGAGCGGGTGCTGGCGCCGTGAGGTCTTCCGCGCCGCGCTTCGTCTCTCTCTCCGTCGCGCTCGTCGCGCTCGCGTCGGGGTGCGTGTCCGAGGAGCTCGGCTGGGGCGACCTCGCGCCCTCGACGGACGGCGTCGAGACCGACGCGCCCGCCCGCTGTCCCGCGCGCTCCACGTGGGTCGGCTCGGTGACGGGGCGCCTGGTCGACACGTCGGGCGCCGCCCTCGCGGGCGAGCGCGTCAGCCTGTGCGGCGCGCTGTGCGTTCCCGCGACGACGCGCTCCGACGGGCGCTTCTCGGTGCACGCGGGCCTGTGCTTCCCGTGGTCGCGGGCGTATCCGGGCGGCGCGGTGTTCGTGGTCGACGGCGGCGGCTACCACGCCGACGTGTCGATCGCGCTCGCCCCCGAGGGGCGCGCGCTCCTCGACGACGTGGCCCTCGGCGACGTGCGGGTGCCCTCGATGCTCGCGTCTCCGTCGGTGGTCGTTCCGCTCGCGGGCGACGACGCGCAGCGCCTGACGCTGCCCGACGGCTTCTCGCTCGGCGTGTCACCGGGCGCGCTCGAGCTGCCGCCCGGCGCGCTGAACCGTGTGAGCGCGGTGCGCGTCGCGCGAGACCAGCTCCCGCGCTTCGCGCTCGCCGATGATGTGGGGGCGCTCTACGCGCTCACGCCGTCGGGCGCCCGCTGCACGACGCCCGCCGCCGTGACGCTGCCCAACGACCTCGGCCTCGCGGCGGGCGCCGAGGTCGAGATCGTGATGGCGGGCGACGTGCACGAGAGCGACGTGCTCCCGCCGGGCACCGTGGGCGTGGTCGACACGGGCAGGGTCACGAGCGACGGACGCGCGGTCGTGGCCGATCACGGGCTGCCGTTCCTCGGGTGGGTGGGGTATCGAGAGGCCGCGCGGCGGTGAGGTAGATCGGGTGGGGAGGTGTTGCAGACCGGCGCGGGGGATGTTGCAGACCGGCGCGGGAGGTGTGCGAGACCGGCGAAGGGGTGTGCGAGACCGGCGAAGGGGGTGTTGCAGACCGGGCGGCGAGGGGTTGCAGACCGCGGAAGGGGGTGTGCGAAACG
>JBDHVF010000798.1:0-4191 GCA_039809605.1 Polyangiales bacterium
GCCCGCGACGACGCTCCAACCGTGTTGTCTGGTGACCAGGATGCGGTTGTCATCAAACAACCCGGTGAACGGTTACCCTCCTCGGTGGGCGTGGGGTGCCGCCTGCTCCCTGCGAGCAGAGTGAGCGGTCCGCCGAGGGCGAACGCGGGGAGCCGGAGGACGAGCTCACGATCCACGGCGTGTTCAGACGCCGGGCCGAGGAGGTGTGAGATCACCGAGCGCGTCTGCGCACGCTCGCGAGCTTGCCTCCGCCACCAGAATCGACTATCGTTCAAACGTGCACGCGAACAAGCGAGTGAGCCTGGCCCTCCCCGTCGTCGCGGAGGACGCGTGCAACATCCCGTGCTTCAAGGGCGACCTCGTCCGTGATCTGCGTGCGTCGATGCCCACCGACGAGGCGCTGGAAGAGGTCCGGGTTCTCTTCGCCGCGCTCGGTGACCGGACGCGGCTCAAGATCCTTCACGCGTTCAAGGACGGCGAGGAACTCTGCGTCTGCGACGTGGCCCATGTGCTCGGCATGAGCGTGTCGGCCGCGTCGCACCACCTCCGCAAGCTCCGCGACCTCAAGTTTCTGAAGTACCGAAACGACGGGAAGATGGCCTACTACTCGCTCCGTGATCGCTTCGTCGCGTCGCTCGTCGGCCAGGCGCTTGGCCACACGGCGACGTGATCGAGAGACTCGCGCCCCACGCACGACCTTCTACGGCAGGATATTCAAACATGCGTACCAGTATCGAAAACGCCCTGCCACCGACGAAGCTCTCCGTGGTGCGCGAGCAGCTCGCCGAGGCTGTCGCGGCGCGCAAGTGCCACGGCTGCGGATGTCTGCACTCGACCGTGGAGGCGCTCGCCGAGACGGACGCCGGGCGCGGTGAACTCGCTCCGACCCTCGCTGCTGCCCGCGCGGTCTTCACGCCGAAGAAGTACGACTGCCTCGGTTGCGCGGTCTGCTACCCGGCGCTCGCGACGAACGCCTTCGCGGAGGTGTTCCCCGAAGTCGGCGCGACTTTGGATCTCTGCCCGACCGAGGCGCCCGCGCTGCGCGAAGGGTGGCCGCCGCTCGCCGGTGACTATCACGTCGTGCGCTACCGGGCGTCGGTCGCGGTCTGCACGCTCCACGACGGCGACCTCGCCGCCCGACTCGCCGCGCGCGCTCCAGAGGGCCTCGCGATCGTGGGCACGCTCCACACCGAGAACCTCGGCATCGAACGCGTCATCCGAAACGTGCTGGCGAACCCGCACATCCGTGCGCTCGTTCTCTGCGGCGCCGACACGCGTCAGACCGTTGGCCACCTTCCCGGGCAATCTCTGGAGAGCCTCTTCGGGCAGGGCTTCGACGCCCAGGGGCGCATCCGTGGAGCGCGCGGCACGCGCCCGGTTCTGAAGAACGTGAGCCCCGAGCAGGTCACGACGTTCCGGGAGCAGATCCGACTCGTCGCGCGGATCGGCGTCGAGGACGAGGAGGTGATCCTGCGCGAGATCGCGACCTGCGCGGCCGAGGCGCCGGGACCCTTCGATGGCGCACCGGTCGATCGGATCGTCATGACGATCGAAGCGAGGGAGCCCGCGCGCCTCACCCAGGACCCATCCGGCTACCTCGTCGTGTACCCCGACCGGCGCCGCTCGCGCCTCGCCGTCGAGCACTACTCCAACGCCGGCGTGCTCGACGCCGTGGTCGAGGGCACGACCGCAACGGCGCTCTACTCCACGTTGATCACCCGGGGACTCCTTTCGCGCCTCGACCACGCGGCCTACCTCGGTCGCGAGCTCGCGCGCGCCGAACGGTCCCTTGAGACGGGGGAGCCGTACGTCCAGGACCGCGCCCCCGGCGAGAGCCCGGCCGAGACGCCTCGCCCGGCTCCGGGTGGCTGCGGCTGCGCTGGGGGATGCACCTCTGGAGGCCGGTCGTGACACGTACGGGACGGATCGGAACAGCGTCTGTCACAGTCGCGGCCCTCGCGCTCGTGCTGACGAAGCAGCCCTGGCGGCCGCGCGCAGCAAACGCCCAGCGCCCGGACGTACGCCCCGGGACTCACGCGCTCGCGGCAGCGGCGACGTCCATCGTGCTCGTCGCAGACCCGCGGGAAGCCGACGCGCCGTGTGGCTGCGGCGACATCATCCGCGCGGTGCGCGCCGCGGCGGCTCGGGGGGTCTCGGTTCGGGAGGTCGCGCCCGGAACCGCACCGGAACTCACGCGACGTTACCGCGTCCTCGTCATGCCGACCGTCCTCGTGCTCGGGCCCCGCGGCGAAGAGAGCGCGCGGTTCGAAGGCGAGTCGTCCGCGACGGTCGAAGCCCTGCGCGCGCGGCTTCGGGCGCTCTCCGAGGGACGGTGATGATCGACGCGCTCGCCCTCCTCGAACGCACGCTCGCCGAGGGCGGTGTTGGGGCTCTGCCCCTCGCAGCTCTGGGCGGGCTTGTCATGTCGCTCAACCCCTGCTGCCTCGCCCTCTACCCGGCCGCAGCGGCGACGTGCTGCGCCTCCTCCGGGTGCGCGCCCGCGGCGCGTCCGCGCATGGCCCTCGGCTCCGCGGTCGCGTTCGTCCTCGGCACCGCGACGGCCATGACGGTGCTCGGACTCGCGGCCGCCCTCGCAGGGCGCACGCTCACGGGGCTCGGCGGGTGGATGCGCTACGCGGTCGCGGTCATCCCGCTCGTCATGGGCCTCCAGACGCTGGGATGGATTCGGCTCCCGATGCCACGCCTCCTCGGCACTGCCGAACGGCGCGGCGCAGGCGGCGCGTTCGCGACCGGACTCCTGCTCTCCCTCGCGCTCGGACCTTGCGGCACGCCGATCCTCGCAACGATCCTCTCCTACGCCGCCTACCGTGGGAGTGCCGCCTACGGCGCCGCGCTCCTCTTCGCGTACGGTCTCGGTGTGGGCGTGCCCGTGCTCCTCGTTGGCGCGGGAGCGG
Source organism: Polyangiales bacterium (assembly GCA_039809605.1). Taxonomy (GTDB): domain Bacteria; phylum Myxococcota_A; class Polyangia; order Polyangiales; genus CAISKJ01. The sequence goes on from JBDHVF010000798.1 coordinate 2,916, forward strand.
GCGGGCTCGCCCGACGGCTCGATCACGCCGTCGGTCGCACGCGCATCAACACCCTCGTGGGCACGCTCCTTCTTGGTCTCGGTTTCTATCTCCTGTTGCGTGCCTGAATGATCGGTGGAGCTTCGCTCGAACCCCAGGCGGGCTCCATTCTGGGCTGCCGACAGTTGCTCCGAGGATCGCTGTCCTTCGGGGGCGTTCAGCTCTGGCAGGGAGGCACAGGCTGATACTCTCGTTCAACTTCCCGGTGAGCGAATCGGCTACCTCGAAGTTCGCCGGATTTTAGTGTGACGCACTGCGTTGAACGCCTTGTGACGCGCCCGTTCACCGTCCCAAAAGCTGAACGTCGGTGGGGGGGCATTGCCCCCAGAACGGAAAAGGCCGGTTAGGCACTCGCGCCCAACCGGCCGTATCCACTGCACTTTCTTTGATCGGGCGACCGGGATCGAACCGGCGACGTTCAGCTTGGGAAGCGATCCCGGAACGGGTCCGGGACGCTTCAGACCGCTACAAACAAGGCACTTTCTGTTTCTGAGGCGTACCCGGTCGTTCCAGCCGTTACGCCACTGTGGGGGGCAAGGTGGGGGGCATCCTGATGGGGTCGAGGGCCTCGGGGCATCTCTCACCCTCGCGAAGTTGGTTGCTTCTAGAACAGGATGCGGGTCAGAATTATGACTGAATCTGATCTACTTCGGAGGAGTCTATGAAGCCCCTGCGCGTCTCCCAGGACATCGTTCCCATGGCCGAGTTCAAGGGCCAGGCCGCCCACTGGTTCCGCCGGGTCGCCGAGAACAACCAGCCCGTCGTCATCACCCAGAACGGCAAGCCGGCTGGGGTGCTTCTCTCGCCCGCGGAGTTCGACCGGCTCGTGGAGCAGCAGCGCTTCCTCGGGGACGTGGCCGCCGGGGTCGCGGACCTCGACGCCGGGCGCGTCGTCACGACCGACGAACTCAAGCGCCGCCTGGGGCTCGGCGACGACCCGGCCGCACGATGAGCGAACCGAAGCGTGAACTGGTCTGGTCGAACGTCGCCCTGGCGCGGTTGATCGAGATCCGTGACGCCCTCGCCGAGAAGGACTCCCGGGCGGCGACGAAGCTCCTCCGACTTCTGCTCGCCCGCGCCGAGCAACTCGTGGACTTCCTGAACCTCGGGCGCGTCGTGCCGGAGCTCTGGGGGAGCGAGTACCGCGAGCTCATTGAGAACCCGTCTTCCGCACGCTGAACGTCTGCCCTCCCTCGCGGCTGGTTCTCGCGAGGCGCGCCCGTGCCCGGGGTTCGCC
>JBDHVF010000799.1:0-4189 GCA_039809605.1 Polyangiales bacterium
GCGGTGAGGGGGCTGTGCGAACTCGCGCGCCGCGTTCACACGCAGCGAGACTCGTCAACGGCCAAACCTGAGTCTGAGCGCCTGCCGCCTCGACGGACGCGCGTGATTCCTTCGGACAGGCGCCCGCGAGTGCGACTACCATCCGCGTCCGCGAAGGAGGATGTGTCCAATGGGGAGCGAGTCCATCGACGTGGTGATCAGCTTCGACACGACCGGCAGCATGAGCAGCTACCTCAGCAAGGTGCGCGAGGACTCGAAGGACCTGGTGGAGCGGCTCTTCGGCACGATCCCCGACCTGCGCATGGGGGTGATGGCGCACGGCGACTACGAGGACGCGAAGAAGACCTACCTGCTCAAGAAGCAGGACCTCACCGACAGCAAGGACAAGATCCTGAAGTTCATCAAGGTGACGAAGGGCACCTACGGCGGCGACGCGCCCGAGGCGTACGAGTACATGCTGCGCGAGGCGCGCGGGCTCGGGTGGCGCGACGGCAGCGCGCGCGTGCTGGTGGTGATCGGCGACGAGAAGCCCCACACGACGACCTACAAGGGCAACGTCGACCGCATCAACTGGCGCAAGGAGCTCGCCGGGCTCGTCGGCCAGGGCGTGAAGATCCACGCGGTGCACGTGAACCCCAAGCGCGGCACGAAGGGCTTCTACGAGGCGCTCTCGACGAAGTCGGGCGGCAGCTACCTCACGCTCGACCAGCTCAAGAACGTCTCCGACCTGCTCACTGGCATCGCGCTGCGCGAGCGCGGCGAGGAGCACCTCGCCGAGTACGCCGCCGAGGTCCACCGCGAGCGCGGCATGGACCCCGGGCTGCGCACGGCCTACGAGGTCATGCTCGGCCGCGCCCTCACCGAGGCTGAAGGCGGCGACGCGGCCGGCGCTGCGGCAAAGCCCGCCGCGAAGAAGAAGCCCGCCGCGAAGAAGAAGCCCGCCGCGAAGAAGAAGCCCGCCGCGAAGAAGAGGACGGCCCCGAAGCGCACGGCGAAGAAGCCCGCGGCGAAGAAGAAGACGGCCGCGAAGAAGCCTGCTGCGAGGCGCACGACGAAGAAGCCCGCGGCGAAGAAGGCCCGCGCCACGTCCGCTCGCAAGGCCACGAAGCGCGGCTGATGACCATCCGTTCCACGGGCGCGCTGTGTCTGGCGCTCGCCCTCTCGTTCACGGCCGGCTGCGCCTCGTACGCGACGCGATCGGCGCGCAGGCCGCGCCATCGCGCGCAGGCGATCGACCTGCGGGCGGGCGTCGACACGCGGCTGCTCGAGCAGTTCGCGCGCACGCAGCGCTTCAGCCAGGGGCGGCCCTCGCGCATTCGCGTCACGCCCGACGGCGACGCGGCGCTGTTCCTGCGAACGCCCGCTGGCTCCGAGGCGCGCGCCCTCTACGCCTGGGAGCGCGCGACGCGGAGGGAGCGCGTGCTCGTCACGGCGGAGCAGCTCCTCGGCGCGGGCGAGGAGACCCTCAGCCCCGAGGAGCGCGCGCGCCGCGAGCGGCAGCGGGTGCAGGGGCGGGGGATCACCTCGTACGACCTCTCGCGCGACGGCGCGAAGATCCTGGTGCCCCTCTCGGGGCGCCTCTTCGTCGTCGAGCGGGCCACGGGCGCGGTGCGCGAGCTGCCGTCTTCGGGGGCGGCGCCGATCGACGCGCGCTTCTCGCCCGACGGGCGCTCCGTGAGCCTCGTGCGCGGCGGCGAGCTCGCGGTGATCGACCTCGCGACGGGCGTCGAGCGCCAGATCACCCGCGGCGCCAACGAGAACCTGCAGCACGCCGTGGCCGAGTTCGTCGCGCAGGAGGAGCTCGACCGCATGGAGGGCTACTGGTGGTCGCCCGACGGCGCGCGGATCGCCTACCAGGAGACCGACCTCTCGCACGTCGAGCGGCTGCGCATCAGCGACCCGTCGCACCCCGAGAGCGCGCCCGACGAGACCGCGTACCCGCGCGTGGGCACGCCCAACGCCGACGTGAAGCTCGGCGTCGTGCCCGTGGCCGGCGGCCCGACGCGCTGGATCGCGTGGGACCGCGCGCGCTACCCCTACCTCGCCACCGTGCGCTGGCCTCCCAACGCGCCGCTCACCCTCGTGGTGCTCGACCGCGCGCAGAAGGACCTCGCCGTCCTCGCCGTCGGTGAAGACGGCGCCGCGCGAGAGATCCTGCACGAGCACGACGACGCGTGGATCAACGTCGACCAGGACTTTCCCCGCTGGAGCGCCGACGGGCGGAGCTTCCTCTGGGCGACCGAGCGCGGCGGCGCGTGGGCCATCGAGCGCCGCGAGCTCGCGGGCGGCGCGCCGGTGACCCTCACGCCCGCGGGCCTCGACCTGCGCGGGCTCGTCGAGCACGACGAGGACCACGGCGCCCTCTACGTGCGCGTGGGCGACGAGCGCGGCGACCAGCAGCTCGCGCGCGTCACGTACGGCCAGGGAGAGCCCCGCGTCGAGCGGCTCACGCGCGCCGAGGCCGACCACGACGCCACCGTCGCCCGCGACGGCTCGCTCCAGGTGTGGGAGGCGCAGACCCTCGAGGCCCTCCCCACCTTCACCGTGCATGACGCCGACGGCGCGACGCTCGGCGCGATCGCCTCGACCACCGAGGCGCCCGTCGAGGTGCCGCGCGTGGAGCTCTCCACCGTGGGGGCCGAGCGCTTTCGCGTGGCCGTCGTGCGCCCGCGCGACTTCGACCCCCGGCGGCGCTACCCCGTGCTCGCGTGGGTGTACGGCGGCCCCCACGCGCGCCTCGTCGCGCGCTCGCTGCCCCGCTTCGTCGGCCAGCAGTGGCTCGCCGACCAGGGCTTCGTCGTCGTGCTCGCCGACGGCCGGGGCACGCCCTTCCGCGGCCGCGCGTGGGAGCGCGCGCTGCACCTGCGCCTCGGCGACGTGCCGCTCGACGACCAGGTCGCGGCCCTGCGCGCGCTCGCGGCCCGCGACCCCACGCTCGACCTCTCGCGCGTGGGCGCGATCGGCTGGTCGTTCGGGGGCTACCTCGCCGCGCGCGCGGTGATCGAGCGCCCCGACGTCTTTCACGCCGCCGTCGCGGGCGCGCCCGTCACCGAGTGGCGCGAGTACGACACCTGTTACACCGAGCGCTACCTCGGCCTCGTCGACGAGCACGCCGACGCGTACGACCGCGCGTCGCTCCTGCCGCACGCCCCCTCGCTCCGCCGCCCCCTGCTCGTCGTGCACGGCACCGCCGACGACAACGTGTACTTCCACAACAGCCTGCGCCTCACCGACGCGCTCTACCGCGCGGGGCGGCGCTTCGAGTTCCTGCCGCTCGCGGGGCAGACCCACCTGGTGAACGAGCCCTCGCGCGCCGTCGCCTGGGCCCTGCGCGCCAGGGCCTTCTTCGTCGAGCACCTCCAGCGGCATTGAGCCCGCGGCGCCCTGTGCAGAGGGCGCAGCACATATTTTTTCGTCATCCTCTCAAGCCCCTGTCGAGCTCCGCCGATGGATCAGGGCGAGCGGAGGATTCGATGAGGGTCACTCGGTGCGCCCATAGGTATTTGTCTGCGCTGCTCGTCACGGTCTGCGCGGTCGCCGCGTGCGGTGACTTCGAAGGCCGCGTGCCGGGCGCGCTCACGTCGAGCAACAGCCCCGTCGACGCCGGGGCGCCGGTCGTTCCCGCGCCGAGCTCCTGCGTCGACCTCGACGGCGACGGGTACGGCGCCGGGTGCGGGCGAGGGCCCGACTGCGACGACGACGACGCGGCGGTCACCGGGCAGTGCCGGCAGTGCCTGCGCCCGGCCGAGGGCTGCGAGTGCGCCGCGACCGAGCCGCCCGTGCCCTGCAACGTCGACACGGGCACCACCGAGAACGGCCCCGACGGCGTCTGCCACCTCGGCCAGCGCGTGTGCCGCAACGGCGCGTGGTCGCGCTGCGAGGCGCTCTCCACCAGCGGCGCGCGCTTCTTCGGCACGGTCTCGACCTGCTACGGCGAGTGCGACCCGACCTGCATGCACATGGTCGACTGCGTCACCGCGGGCGACGCGATGCCCGCGGGCAGCTCCGACGTCACCACGTCGAGCCTGCCGCAGGCGGTCTTCTGCCCGATGGGGGCGCTGCCCGGCGGCATCCAGCCCGTGTGCGAGAACCGCCCCGGCGGGCCGTACGCCCGCTCGACCTCGTCGCAGGCGTGGATCGACGCGTGCTCGGCGCCGGGCGCGCAGGTGGTGCTCGCGGGGGCCGACGA
>JBDHVF010000800.1:0-4188 GCA_039809605.1 Polyangiales bacterium
GCCGAGCACGTTCTTCCCCGAGATCGACGAGTCGATGGAGCGCGTCTACGTGCGCTTCACGCCCGGCACGTCGCTCGAAGACGCGCAGCGGCAGGTCAACGAGATGGGCCGCGCGCTGCGCGCCAGCCTGCCGCGCGAAGACGTGGAGCTGGTGCTCTCGAACGTCGGCACGCCGGGCAACGCGCGCAGCGCCATGACGAGCCCCAACTCGGGGCCGCACATGGGCTTCATCCGCCTGGAGCTGAGCGACCCGGAGCACCGCCACGCGTCGCAGCGCGAGATCGCCGACCGCATGCGAAGGGTGCTCAACGAGCGCTTCCCCGGCGTGGAGTTCCTCCAGTGGCCCGGCGGCCTGGTCGCCAGCGTGTTCTCGAACGGCTACATCGCCCCGCTGGTCGTCGAGGTGCGCGGCGAGAACCTCGACCAGCTCCAGGAGCAGGCCAACGCGGTCGCCGAGGTCGCGCGCACGGTGCCCGGCGTGCGCGACGTCTACCCCTCGCTCCAGATGAACTACCCCGAGGTGAGGGTCGACACCGACCGCGAGACGGCGGGCCTCGTGGGCGTCGACGTGCGCCAGGCGGCGCAGAGCACGCTCGAGGCCACGCTGGGCAACATCAACACCCCGAGCGTGTGGATCGACCCCTCCAACGGCCAGTCGTACTACGTCGTCACCTACTACGACCCCCAGATGGTCCGCGAGACCGACGCCCTGAGGCGCATCCCCGTGCGCATCGGAGACTCCGGCGACGCGGTGACCCTCGGCGCGTACAGCGAGGTGCGGCGCTCGATGGGCCCCGTGGCGGTGGAGCGCAACCAGCTCCAGCGCGCGGCGCACGTGCTGATGCAGACCGAGGGTCGCGACATCGGCAGCGCGGCGGCCGAGCTCGAGCGGCGCCTGCACGCCGACCCGCGCACGCGCTCGTTGCGTTGGAACTTCGTCGGTCAGGTCGACCTGATGCGCACGACCTTCTCGGGCCTGGGCCTGGCGATCGGGCTGGCGGTGATGGTGGTGTTCATGATCATGGCGTCGCAGTTCAAGTCGCTGCGGCTGCCCTTCGTCATGCTCTTCACCATCCCGGTGTCGCTCGTGGGCATCGTGCTGGCGCTCATGTCCGCGGGGCAGGGCTTCTCGATCACCGCGCTCATGGGCGTGCTCATGGTCATCGGCATCGCCGTCTCCAACGGCATCCTGCTGGTCGACGACGCCAACGTCCGCATGCTCGACGGCGCCGACAAGCTCGAGGCCATCATCGCCGCGGCCCGCTCGCGCTTCGTGCCCATCGCCATGACCAGCCTCGCCACCGTCATCGGCCTCATCCCCACGGCCATGGGCCTCGAGGCCGGCACCGAGTCCAACCGCCCGCTCGCCCTCGCCGTCGTCGGAGGGCTCACCTCCTCGACGCTCCTCTCGCTCTTCCTCGTGCCGGTGATGTTCATGCTCTTCGCGACGAAGCCCGTGCCCGAGGCCGAGGCCGAGGAGCACCCCGCGCCCGCGCCCGCGCACTGAGAGAAGCGCCTCAGGCGAGGCCGACGTAGAGGCGCTGCACGTCGTCGTCGTCGTCGAGGTCCTGGAGAAAGGCCTCGACCTCGGCGCGCTTCGCCTCGTCGTCGAGGGCGACGGGGTTCTTCGCCTTCCAGATGAGCCGCGCGGACGACACGGCCCACCTGCGCTCGGCGAGGGCCTTCGCGACGGCGTCGAGGTCGGCGGGCTCGGTGTAGAAGACCGTGGCGCCCTCGTCGCCGGGCTCGAGGTCCTGCGCGCCGGCCTCGATGGCGGCCTCCTCGGGGTCGGCGCCCGCGTCGGGCGGAGCGGCCTCGACGGCGCCGAGGCGCGCGAAGTCCCACGCGACCGCGCTCATCTGGCCTTTGCGAAAGAGGGCCTTGATGTTCGACGACGTGCGGTTGCGGTTCTCGGTGAGGCACTCGACGATCACGGGCACCTGATGCGGCGCGAAGCCCTCGTAGAAGACCGTGTCGTAGACCACGGGCTCGTCGAGCAGGCCGGCGCCCTTCTTGATGGCGCGCTCGAGCGTGTCCCTGGTCATCGACGCCTTGCGCGCGGCCTCGACGGCCATGCGCAGCCGCGGGTTCATCGAGGGGTCGGCCCCGTCGCGCGCGGCGATCATGATCTCCTTGGCGAGCTTCGTCATGACGCGGCCGCGGGCGTTCGCCGCGGCCTCACGGCCCTTCTGCTTCCACTGCGCTCCCATACGTGGGCACCGCGTCTATCACCTGGCCACGCCGGGCGCGAGGGGGTCGAACACCGGCGCATACGTACAGCCTGTTCGCTGCACACCGACCGCAGCCCGAATCAATCCACTGGAATTGCGATTCACGCACGGGGCGATGCTTGCGTGCGCGAGGAAGTCCGCGCTATCAACGACGCCTCACCAGAGGTGGGGAACGCGGCGGGATGGCGCTGCCCCACAGGAGGGACGCACAATGCAGAAGCCGTTTTTCGCGAGGTACCTCGAGGCCCAGAAGCGGGGCGAGGGCGAGCAGGCCGAGGACGCGCTGAAGATCAAGACCGGCATCAAGTCGGGTCGCATCAGCAAGGGTCCCGTCACGCTCAAGTACCCGTCGGACAGCGACGAGGGCTACGACCTCTGAGCTGCCTCGGCGCCCTTCGTCCAGCTCACACCTGACTCCCGGAACCGGGCGCCGCGCGCCCGCGGTGGATCACACCTCGCCATGACCGCACGCACCGCACTCGTCGCCGGCGCCACGGGCCTCGTCGGCGCCCACCTCGTCGACGCGCTGCTCGACGACCCCTCGTTCGAACGCGTCGTGGCCGTGGGCCGCCGCCCGCTCGACCGCGCGCACCCGAAGCTCTCGCAGGTCACGGTCGACTTCGCGGCGCTCGACGCGGCGACGCTGCCCGCGGCCACCGATGCCTTCTGTGCGCTGGGCACGACCCTCAAGCGCGCGGGCAGCCGCGAGGCCTTTCGCGCGGTCGATCACGACGCGGTGCTGGCCTTCGCGCGCGCGGCGAAGGTCGTCGGGGCGCGGCGCTTCTACGTGGTGACCGCGCTCGGCGCCGACGCGCGCTCGTGGACCTTCTACAACCGCGTGAAGGGCGAGGTCGAAGAGGGGCTGCGCGCGCTCGGATTCGACGCGCTCGCGATCGCGCGGCCCTCGCTCCTCGTGGGAGACCGCGCGGAGCACCGCGCGGGCGAGCGGATCGCGCTCGCGGTGACGGGCGCGCTCGGGCCGGTGCTCAAGCGCTTCGACGCGCGGCCCATCGAGGCGCGCACCGTCGCGCTCGCGCTGCGAGCGGTGGCGCACGACCCTCCCTCGGGCGCGCGGGTGTACCCGTCGGGCGAGCTGCACGCGCTCGCAGCGCGCGGGTGAGCGCGGCGCGATCGATGGCGAAGCGCGGATCGATGCGCCCGGCGCCCATCGAGAGGTCGAGGGCGGACTCCTTCACGAAGAGACGAAGCACCTGATCAATCTTCGCCACCGTCGCGCCGCCGAGCTCGATGTGGCAGTGGCTGGTGAGGATGGGGAAGAAGCGGCGCAGGAGCGCGAGGCTGAACGCGCTTGTGGAGAGCCGGATGCGAGAAACTCGCCCGTCCGGTTCGGCGGGGGGGATGGCCGCTCGTGTGGGCGGCTGTCCCTACCCCGATCTACGAAAACGCCTTCAGAACGCGTTCTGACGACGCCTCGGTCGCTTCCCCTCGCTGACGCTTCGGGGTCTCCTCCTCCGTCATTCGACGACGTTGCAGCCTCACGTCTTGCTCGTACAAAACGCGATTGGCCCGCGCGCGAGAGCGCCTCTCACCCCGGCTTCGGTACCCCCCCGATGCAGATCCGCGTCACGCACCGGCGTCGGGCTTGCTCGCTCGGCCAGCAGCCTTGGCTTCGCAGCCCCTCCTTGCTGCGCTCGCGTCTCTTTCCGGGCGGTACCGAAGGGGGGGGCTCGCCGCTCTATCACCCGGGCGCCGCGGCCCTTCTCCTCGCGCGCGAGTTTCTGTACCGTCGGGCACCATGCCTCAAGGAAGTGATCCACCCAGGGGAGGCGCGGTGCTCGTGTGGGTTCGATGGACCGCCGTCGTGATCGTGGCGGTCCTCGTTGGCGTCGCGGTGCGGCGCGCGCTGAAGTAGGTGCCGACGGTGCGCGCTGCGACCTGGCTCCCGCTCGCGCTCGCCGGCTGCGCCGGCAGCTCCGCGGACGGCGCCCTCGACGCC
>JBDHVF010000801.1:0-4180 GCA_039809605.1 Polyangiales bacterium
CGCTCGGCGCGCGCCAGCGCCTCGCGCGCCGACGCGGCGTCGGCCGCCGCGCGGTCGGCCTCCTCCCTCGCCCGCCGGGCCTCGTCGTGGCCGCGGGCCGCGAGCTCCCGCGCGCGCTGCTCCGAGTCCTTCGTGCGCCGCAGGTCGTCGGTGAGCGCGCTCGCCAGGAGCTTGTACCGCGCGGCGTCCTTGCGGGCGTGCTGCGCGACGTTGTTCGCGTGGGTCACCTCCTCGCGGGCCTTCTGCCGCTCGGCCGCGACGGCCTCGCCCTGCTGCCGCGCCCGCGCGGCCTCGGCCAGCGCCTCCTGCGCCTCGGCCTGCGCCGCCGAGAGCGCCTCGCGGGCCTTGCGCAGCTCCTCGTCGACGCGCGCGCGGTCCTCGGCCTGGCGCGCGAGGGCGGCGCGCAGGTCGTCGGCCTCCTTGCGGCCGGCGCCCGAGGGCTCCCCGTCGAGCGTGCGGCGGCGGCTCTTCGAAGCCTCGACCTGCAATGACATGCACGTCGCCCGCGCGCGCTGCAGGCTCGTGCGCGCCTGCGTGAGCTCGATGTTGAGCCGCGAGACCTCGACCTTCGCCTCGCCCGCGGCGGAGCGCTGCCACTCGGCCTCGCTCTGCGCCACCGAGGCGGCCGACCGGGCGTCGAAGGCCGCGCGACGGTGCTCGTCGGCCTCGGCGCGCAGGGCCTCGCGCGCCGCGCGACCGCGCCACAGGCCGAACAGGTACCCGGCCAGCAGCATCGAGGTGATCGAGCCGAACAGGAGCATCATCGGGATCACGGCTCTCCCCCTTTCCCCGTCAGCCGCGCGCCGCGGCGTTGATCTGCGCGATGGCGGCGATCGCGAGGTAGACGCCCAGCGCGCAGAACGCCAGGGCCACGACGACGTGCAGGTCCTCGCCCCAGAGCCGCTTCGCCTCGATCCGTTGCGACTCGCGCTTGCGCGGCAGGCCGGGCAGAAAGGGCACGCAGGCCTTCGGGCTGCGGGCGGGTGTGGGCTCCGTGGCGGCGGGCTGATCACTCATGGGGGATTGCTCCAACGAGGGGGGTGACGCCCGCGGTCGCGGGGCCACCGAGGGCGATCTGTCACCTCTCAACGGCGGAACCCCGCGCGGCCACGAGGCGCCCCCCGCGCGAATCTCTCCCGCGACGGCGCGCGACGGGCCGGTGTAGAGTGTCGACCGCCTCGCGCCTCCATCGCTCACAGGGGAGCCCCGTCGACACGATGGCCGTGGAAGAAGAAGCCTTCGCACCTGGGACGGTCTTCGCGGGCTACGAGGTCGTGCGCCTGCTCGGCGAGGGCGGCTTCGGTGCCGTCTACGAGGCCGTCAAGCCCGGCCTCGCCGAGCCCGTCGCGCTCAAGGTGCTGCGCGCCGAGGTGGCCGACAACCACGAGGTCGTGCGGCGCTTCTTCCGCGAGGCGCAGGCCGTCGCGCAGCTCCGGCACCCCAACATCGTCGGCGCCGTCGACATGGGCGAGTTCGAAGGGCACCCCTTCCTCGCCATGGAGCTCCTGCGCGGCGAGGCCCTCACCGAGCTCATGAACCGCGAGGGGCGCGTCCCGCTCTCCCGCGCGCTCGACATCGCGATCCCCCTCCTGGCCGCCGTGCGCACCGTGCACGCGCAGGGCATCGTGCACAGGGACCTCAAGCCCGACAACGTCTTCCTCACGTACAACGAAGTCGGCGCCGTGGTGCCGAAGATCCTCGACTTCGGCTTCGCGAAGATGGCCGAGCCCGGCATGCAGATCACCCGCGCCGACACGGCCATCGGCACGCCCAACTTCATGTCGCCCGAGCAGATGCTCGCGCCGCGCGACGTCGACCCGCGCAGCGACCAGTGGGCCCTCGGCGTGCTGCTCTACTACCTGCTCACGGGCGTCAAACCCTTCGCGGGCAAGACCCTCGGCGACACGCTCAAGAACGTGCTGCACCACGACCCCGCGCCGCTGCGCTCGCGCCTGCCCGAGCTCCCGCAGGGCGTCGAGGCCGCCGTCGCGCGCGCGCTGCGCAAGAGCCCCGCCGAGCGCTTCCCCACGGTGCACGAGCTCGCCGAGGCGCTCGTGCCCTTCGACACCAGCCCCACCATAGCCGTGATGCGCCCCGCCACCGCCTCGCCGCGGCCCGCGCCCGTGCGCCCCTCGCCCGACGCGTACACGCTCTCGATGCCGCCCGCGGCGCCCGACGTGCCCCACTCGCTGCAGCCCGTCGCCGCCCCGCGCGCCGCGCCCGCGACGCACACCACGAGCCCCGCGGTCGCCATCGCGGGCGCCGTGGCCTTCGCGCTGTCGGCCATCGCCGCCGCGAGCGTGTGGGCCGTGCGCCACGAGGCCGAGGCCCCGCGCTACGCCTCGCCCGGCGCCGCGGCGCAAGACGCTTCGGCCGACGCGGGCGACGCCAGCGACGCTCAGCGGTGAACCACCACGAGCCCGACGTCGCCGTCGCCCGCGGGCACGTCGTGGCGTCGCTCGACCGCGCCGTCGGCGCCGCGCACGCGCACCACCGAGCGCGCGGTCCACACGAGAAAGGGGTCGCCCTCGCCCTGCAGCCCCGCGACGCCGCGCGCGCCCGCGACGGCGACGCGGCGCTCCTCGACGCCGGGCTCGCGGTGGTAGTCGAGCACGTGCAGCGACGACGCCTCGGGCACGCCCGACGCGCCCGCGCGCAGCACCAGGGCGCCCATGCGGTAGAGCGTCACGGCCGTCTGCGTGCGCACCACGCCCGCGGGCGGCTCGCCCTCGAGCGCGCGGCGGTCGATCGTGCCCGTGAGCGGCGTGATGTCGACGGTGATCGCCTCGGGCGTGGTCGAGTCCATCGCGACCACGTCGCCCGAGAGAAAGTACACGCCGCCCGCGGCGCCCGGCACCTCGAGGCGCTCGCCGAGGCGGCCGGTGAGCGAGTCCAGCGGCAGGATCGCGGGGGGATCGCTCGCGTCGTACACCGCGGCGAGCGGGCCGTGGATCGTCACGTCGCTGCCCTGCGCCATCACGAGCTCGGCGGCGCGGCGCACGGTCGTGAAGTCGCCGAAGCGCGACCACGCGGGCGTGCGCGCGAAGGGACGGTCGAGCGCGTACCCCACGCTCGCCCCGTCGAGCACCAGCGCGCGGAACCCGTCGAGCGTCGTCGCCACCGCCACCGGGTCGCTCGACGGCCCCGCGTACGAGGCCACCGAGCGCGCCTCGGTGTCGACGCGCAGGAGCCCCGTGGCCGCGCCCGTCGGCACCGCGAGCAGCGCCTGCGTGGGCACCACCGTGCCGTGCGCGAGCGCGAAGGGCCCCTGCGCGCGCCACGGCAGCGCCTCGGCCCGCAGCTCCGGCACCCACGCCACCGCCATGCGCCCGTCGCGGTCGCGCAGCACCAGGGCGGCGCCGTCCATCGTGAACGCGCCCTGCGCGATCGACGCGAGGCCCGTGTCGATCGCCCCCGCCGCGTCGAGCATCACCCAGTCGAGCAGCGCCACGCGCCCGCCCTCGCGCGGCGCCCGCGCCACCAGCCGCGAGACCGTCAGCGAGCCCGCCGCGCTGCAACGGTCGTTCGCCACCACCACCGGCTGCGCCCCCACCGCGAGCATCGGCGGGACCGCCGTCACCAGCGCGTCGCCCATGCGCTCGAAGGGCATCTCCACGCCGCCCACGCTCACCCGGTCGATCGTCTCGAGGTCGTCGCCCCGAAGCGTCAGCCGCGAGCCGGGGTAGCCCACGCCCTCGCGCCCCGGCGCCGCGACCACCTGCCGCAGGTGCAGCTCGCTGCACGTGCGCACCCGCGTGGCGTCGGGCGCGTCGGGCGCGTCGGGCGCGTCGGGCGCGCTCGCGTCGTCGACGGCGGCGTCGTGACCGGCGTCGAGGGTCGCGTCGAGGGGCGGGGTCGCGCGCTCTGCGCAAGCGACGCACGCGAGCAGGCACAGGGCGGTGGGGGCGGCTCTCACGGGCGTGATGATGGTTCGATCGCGGGATGCGCGACAAGCCTCCCCGACCTCTGCGACACTCGCCGCGGGCCGCTGCCGACGGCAGTGCCCGTAGGGAGTCGCTCGATGCGTGGATCAGTCATCGTGATGGTCGCGGCGCTCGCCGCGTGCAGCGCCACCAGCGCCGGGGGCCTCGGCACGGGCTCCGACGAAGACGCGTCCGCGCCGCCGCGAGACACCGGCCGCCCCGTCGACCGCCCCGCGAGCGACGCGCCCGCGTTCGAC
>JBDHVF010000802.1:0-4177 GCA_039809605.1 Polyangiales bacterium
GGGCAATATCGTGCGGCCGCCCCGCTTCGCGGGGCTGCACGCGGAGGTCGTCGTGGCGAATGCAGGGCGTGGATTGCCTGCGTTGCCGGGCACCACGGTTCGGCGACGGCACTTCAGGAGCAACGCGTAGCCCCGCGAAGCGGGGCGGCCGCACGATATTGCCCGGAGTGAGGCGGTGAAACCGAGCCCATGGAGCTACGCCGAACTCCGGCGCGGGCGCGGCGTACCAGACTCGTCAGGCCCCGCTCTTAGAACTCCCTTCATCTCCGCGGCGTGAATGGACAGCGCGGGCCGCTGAATGTACGACTCCGCTCCCACACCCGAGGACGTGATGCACAGCCCGACTCCGTTCGAAAAAGCCCTCTCCGAGCGCATCGTCATCATCGACGGCGCCATGGGCTCCATGCTCCACCGACACCGGCTCGACGAGGCGGCGTACCGGGGCGAGCGCTTCGCCCGTCACGCCCGGCCCCTCACCAACTGCGGCGAGGTGCTGGTGCTCACGCAGCCCGCGATCATCGAGGAGATCCACCAGCAGTACCTCGACGCGGGCGCCGACATCATCGAGACCGACTCGTTCAACAGCACGCGCGTCAACCTCGTGGAGTTCGGCCTCGAGAGCATCGCCTACGAGCTCAACGTCGAGGCCGCGCGCATCGCCCGCCGCGCCGCCGACCGCGCGATGGAGCGCGACCCCTCGCGCCCCCGCTTCGTCGGCGGCTCCATCGGCCCCACGTCGAAGGCCCTCTCGACCTCGACCAACGTCGACGACCCGTCGTGGCGCTCGATCACCTTCGACGCCCTCGCCGACGCCTACGAGGAGCAGGTGCGCGGGCTCGTCGACGGCGGCTGCGACCTCCTCCTGCCCGAGACGGGCTTCGACACGCTCAACCTCAAGGCCGCCCTCTTCGCCATCGAGCGGCACTTCGAGAAGACCGGCCGCCGGCTGCCCGTGATGGCGGGCTTCAGCATCATCGACCTCAACGGCCGCAACATGTCGGGGCAGACGCCCGAGGCCGTGTGGTACTCGCTCGAGCACGCGCACCTCACCTCGGTGGGCATCAACTGCTCGCTCGGGCCCGTCGAGATGCGCCCCTTCCTCGAGGATCTCTCGCGCGTCGCCACCACGTACGTGCACTGCTACCCCAACGCGGGCCTGCCCGACCCCCTCTCGGAGACGGGCTTCCCCGAGACGCCCGAGACCATGGCGCCGCGCATCCGCGACTTCGCCGAGCAGGGGTGGCTCAACGTCACCGGCGGCTGCTGCGGGACGACGCCCGCGCACATCCGCGCGATCGCCGAGGCCGTGCGCGACTGCGAGCCGCGCAAGGTGCCCGCGAAGCGCGCGGGCGAGACGCGCCTCGCGGGCATGGACCCGTACGTGATCCGCGCCGACAGCAACTTCACCATGATCGGCGAGCGCACCAACATCACGGGCTCCAAGCGCTTCCGCCGGCTGGTGATGGAGGGCAGCTACGAGGCCGCGGCGGCCGTGGCGCGCGATCAGGTCGAGGGCGGCGCCAACGTGCTCGACGTGAACATGGACGAGGGCCTGCTCGAAGGCGAGAAGGCCATGGGGCGCTTTCTCAACCTCATCGGCGTCGACACGAACATCGCCCGCATCCCGGTGATGATCGACTCGTCGAAGTTCACCGTGCTCGAGGCCGGGCTCAAGTGCCTCCAGGGCAAGGGCATCGTGAACTCCATCTCGCTCAAGGAGGGCGAGGAGAGGTTCCTCGAGCAGGCGCGCACGATCCAGCGGTACGGCGCCGCGGTGGTGGTGATGTGCTTCGACGAGAGCGGTCAGGCCACGACGGTCGAGCACAAGGTCTCGATCGCCGAGCGCGCGGTGAAGCTCCTCACCGAGCGGGCGGGCTTCGACGCGAGCGACATCATCATCGACCCGAACATTCTCACCGTCGCCACGGGCATCGAGGAGCACAACGAGTACGCGCTCAACTTCGTGGAGGCCACGCGGCAGATCAAGCAGCGGCTGCCGGGCGTGCGCGTGTCGGGGGGGCTCTCGAACATCTCGTTCTCGCTGCGCGGCAACGACCACGTGCGCGAGGCGATGCACTCGGCGTTTCTGTTCAGGGCGCGGCAGGCCGGGCTCGACATGGCCATCGTGAACGCGGGCCAGCTCGCCGTGTACGACGACATCGAGCCCGAGCTCCGCGAGCGCGTCGAGGACGTGCTCTGGAACCGCCGCCCCGACGCCACCGAGCGCCTCGTGGCCTGGTCTCAGTCGCACTCGGGCGCGCAGAAGGCCGCCGTGCGCGACCTCGCGTGGCGCGACGCCCCCCTCGGCGAGCGCGTCGCGCACGCCCTGGTGCACGGCATCGACGAGTTCATCGAAGACGACATGGCCGCGGCCCTGAAGGAGCTCCCCACGGCGCTCTCGATCATCGAGGGCCCGCTCATGGACGGCATGAACGTCGTGGGCGACCTCTTCGGTGAGGGCAAGATGTTCCTGCCGCAGGTGGTCAAGAGCGCGCGGGTGATGAAGAAGGCCGTGCGCTACCTCGAGGCGTACATGCCCGCGAGCGAGACCGCCGCGGGCAAGGGCACCGTGCTCATGGCCACGGTCAAGGGCGACGTGCACGACATCGGCAAGAACATCGTGGGCGTCGTGCTGGCCTGCAACGGCTACCGCGTGGTCGACCTCGGGGTGATGGTGCCCGCGGAGAAGATCCTCCAGGCCGCCAGGGACGAGCGCGCCGACATGATCGGCGTCTCGGGCCTCATCACCCCGTCGCTCGAAGAGATGACCCACGTGGCGCGCGAGATGAAGCGCCAGGGCTTCACCGTGCCGCTGCTCATCGGCGGCGCCACCACCAGCGCCAAGCACACCGCGGTGAAGATCGCCCCCGCGTACGACGGCCAGGTGGTGCACGTCAAAGACGCCTCGCGCTGCGTCGGCGTCGTGGGCCGCATCATGTCGACGGAGATGCGCGCGGGCTTCGAAGCCGAGAACCGCGCCGAGCAGCAGCGCCTGCGCGTGCGCTTCGCCCGCCGCCACGACGCGCCCCTCACGCCCATCGCCGAGGCGCGCGCCCGCGCCCCGCAGCTCACCTTCGACGCGAACACCGTCGCGACGCCCGAGCGCCTGGGCGTCACGGCGCTCCCCTCGGTCGACCTCGCGTCGATCGTGCCGTACATCGACTGGGCCCCGTTCTTTCACGCGTGGGAGTTCAAGGGAACCTTCCCCGCGGTGCTCGACGACCCGCGCTACGGCACGAAGGCGCGCGAGCTCTACGACGACGCGCGGAGGCTCCTCGGGCGCATCGTCGAGTCGCGCGCCCTCACGGCCAGCGCCGTCTACGGCTTCTGGCCCGCGCTTCGCGACGGCGACGACGTGGTGCTCTACGCCGAGGAGCACCACGACCGCGAGGTGGCTCGCCTCCCGATGCTTCGCCAGCAGGAGCCGCGCGACGGCGCCCCGTGCCGCTCGCTCGCGGACTACGTCGCTCCCCGCGGCGCGGGCGTGCGCGACCACGTGGCGCTCTTCGCCGTCACCGCGGGCCTCGACATGGAGGCGCTGCTCTCGGGCTTCGCGCGCGACCACGACGACTACCACGCGATCATGTCGAAGGCCCTGGCCGACCGGCTCGCCGAGGCGCTCACCGAGATGCTGCACGAGCGCATCCGCCGCGAGTGGGGCTTCGGCGCCGCCGAGTCGCTCTCGAAGCAGGACCTCGTCGACGAGAAGTACCGTGGCATTCGCCCGGCGCCGGGCTACCCCGCGTGCCCCGACCACCAGCTCAAGCCCGTGATGTTCAAGCTGCTCGACGCCACGGCGCGCGCGCGCATCGAGCTCACCGAGAGCCTGATGATGAACCCCCCGGCGTCGGTGTGCGGCATCGTGCTCGCGCACCCCGACGCGCGCTACCTCTCCGTGGGCAACGTCGGCCGCGATCAGGTGCTCGACTACGCCGCGCGCATGGGCCTCCCCACGGCGCAGGTCGAGCGCTGGCTGGCGCCCATCCTCGCGTACGACCCCGAGTAGCGCCGCGCGCACGCGGGCGTTGGGGCTGCTCATCCCAACCGCAGGTCGATCTGGCCGCTTTCGCGTGTGCGACGTGTCGGCCACTCGCGCAGCGGCGCGCCTTGGCGGAGCCCCCACCCCCGCTGCCGCGCGCCCCGCCCCCGCGGAGCGAGGGCGTGGCTGAGCGTATTG
>JBDHVF010000803.1:0-4177 GCA_039809605.1 Polyangiales bacterium
GCCGGCCGCCCCGCCGACGCGCTGGGCGGCCTCGCCCACGCGTACGGCGCCGACCGCGCGAGCGGCGCGCTGCGCGAGCGGCTGCGCGACCTGCACGCGTCGCAGGGGACGTCGACGGAGGTGGCGGCCCTGTGGCTCGACGAGGCCGAGCTCGCGGCCGACGACGCGCAGCGCTTCGAGGCGCTCAAGAAGGCCGGCGAGGCGTGGCTCGACCAGGCCGGCGACGCGACGCAGGCCGTGCCCGCGCTCGAGCGCGCGCTCGCCATCAGGCCCGGCGACCACGACGTCACGGTGCTGCTCGCCGACGCGTACACGATGACCGAGCGCCTCGAAGACGCCTCGCGCGTGCTCGAGGAGACCATCGCGGGCCACAAGGGCAGGCGCTCGAAGGAGCTCGCCGTGCTCCAGCAGCGCATGGCCCACGTGGCGTACGCGGCGGGCGACCACAACATCGAGATGGCGTGGCTCAACGCCGCCCTCGACACCGACATGCAGAACGGCCAGGTGGCCGCCGAGCTCGCCGACGTGTCGATGGAGCTCGGCAACCACGAGGTGGCCCTCAAGGCCCTGCGCGCGGTGACGCTCATGAAGAACCCCGCGCCCATGAGCCGCGCGCAGGCGTTCCTCAAGCAGGGGGTCATCGCGTCGACGCAGGGGGACAACAAGAAGGCCGTGTTCCTCGCGCGCAAGGCCCTCTCCGAAGACCCGGCCCTCGAAGACGCGCAGCGCTTCCTCGCGCAGCTCTCGGAGTAGCCGTGACCGAGGCGTCGCTGACCCGGAGCCACTGGGCCTGGGGCTGGTCCGAGCGCCTCCCCGGCGACGAAGCCCGGCGCGCGCTCGCGCTCCAGGTCGGCGCGCTGCTCGGGGTCGACGACCTCTGCCCCCGCCCGCTCCCCTCGATCGACGACGCGCGCCTGCCCGACGCGCGCATCGCCGCTCCGCCCGAGCTCTCGGGCTTCGTCACCGACGCGCGCGAGGCGCGCGTCCGCCACACCTACGGCCGCGGGTACCGCGACCTCGTGCGCGGCTTTCGCGGCGACTTCTCCCCCGCGCCCGACCTCGTGGCCCTGCCCCGCGACGAGGACGACGTCGCGCGCGCGCTCGCATGGTGCGCCGCCGAGCGCGTCGCGGCCGTGCCCTACGGCGGCGGAACGAGCGTGGTGGCCGGCGTCGAGCGCGCCCCCGACGCGCGGTGGCGGGCGACCCTCTCGCTCGACCTCGCACGCCTCGACGGCCTCGTCGAGCTCGACGAGCGCTCGCGCGTCGCCTGCATCGAGGCCGGCGCCACGGGGCCCCGCGTCGAGTCGCTCCTCGGCGCGCACGGCCTCACGCTGCGGCACTTCCCGCAGTCGTTCGAGTTCTCGACGCTGGGCGGCTGGATCGCCACGCGCGCGGGCGGGCACTTCGCGACCCTCTACACGCACATCGACGACCTCACCGAGGCCGTGCGCATGGTCACGCCCGCGGGCGTCTTCGAAACGCCCCGCGTGCCCGCGTCGGGCGCCGGGCCCGACCCCTCGCGCCTCGTGCTCGGCTCCGAGGGCGCCCTCGGGGTCATCACCCGCGCGTGGGTGCGCGTGCGCCCCAGGGCCCGCTGGCGCCTCTCGGCCAGCGCCCGCTTCGAGCGCTTCGAAGACGCCGTCGAGGCCGCGCGCGACGTCGCGCAGTCGGGCCTCTACCCGTCCAACTGCCGCGTGCTCGACGCCGCCGAGGCGATGCTGAACGGCGTGTGGTCCGCGAGCGAGGGCGCGGTGCTCCTGCTCGGCTTCGAGTCGCACGACCACGCGCCCGACGCCTCCATGGAGCGGGCCCTCGCCCTCTGCGCCGCGCGCGGCGGCGCCTCGCCCGAGGGCGTCACGCGGCGCGAGGAGACGTCGTCGCCGGCGCGCGAGGGCGCGTCGCAGCGGTGGCGCGACGCGTTCTTGAGCGCGCCGTACCTGCAGAGCGCGCTCGTGACCGTGGGGGTGATGGCCGACACGTTCGAGACCGCGTGCACGTGGTCGCGCTTCGCGGCGCTGCACGCCGACGTGGTCGCGTCGGTCTCGCGGGCGCTCGAGGTCCACTGCGGCGGCGGCCGCGTCACGTGCCGCTTCACGCACGTCTACCCCGACGGCCCGGCGCCGTACTACACCTTCCTCGGCCGCGCGCGCGAGGGCGACGAGCTCGCGCAGTGGGCCGCGGTCAAGGCCGCCGCGAGCGAGGCCCTCGCGCGCAACGGCGCGACCATCACCCACCACCACGCCGTCGGGCGCACGCACCGCCCGTGGTACGACCGCGAGCGGCCCGCGCTCTTCGCCGAGTCGCTGCGCGCGGTCAAGCGCGCGCTCGACCCGCACGGGGTGATGAACCCCGGCGTGCTCGTCGACACGTGACGCTCAGCGCGCCTTGATGCGCGACGCGAGGTCGAGGGCCGCGGGGTGCTTCGGGTCGATGCGCAGGGCGTTGTCGACGGCGCCGCGCGCGCTCGCCATGCGGCCGGCGAGAAAGAACACCCTGGCCTGCAGCGCGAACGCGTCGGCGCAGCGCGGGTCGAGCTGCGTCGCGCGCCGCGCGTACTCGGCCGCGCGCGGCAGGTCGACGTGCCCCTCGCACGAGGCGTGGACCACCGCGAGGAGCAGCGCGAGGTCGCTCGGGCGCTCGTTGCTCGCGCGGATCCAGGCCTCGACCGCGGCGTCCCAGCGGCGGTCCTTCTCGTGCACCCGCGCGGCGTTGCGGAGGCGCTCGACCAGCACGGCCGCCTGCTCGGCCTCGGCCTGCGCGAGGCGCTGCTCGAGCGTCGCGTCGTCGGGCGACAAGGTCACCGCCTCGCGCAGCAGCCCGATCACCTCGGGCACGTCGTTGCGCATCTGGGCCTGCTGCACGCGCTCCTCGAGGTCGGCGACGCGCTCGCGCTGCTGCTTCGCGATGTGCCCGCCGCGCGCGCGCAAGAGCGACTGGAGCGTGATGTCACGGGGCACGCGCTCGTCCACGCCCGGAGGCACGTCGCTCGCGCGACGCGCGGGCGCCTCGCTGGGCCGGGCGCCGGGCGACGCGCTCGCGGGGCGCTCGGGAGGCCGCGCGCTGGGCGTCTCCCCCGACTCGCGAGGCGGCACCGACCCGCCCGTGGGCGGCGTCGTCGGCTTGCGCAAGATGCCCGTGGTCTTCGGTGGAGAGACCGGCGCGGCCGCGGGCCTCGGGGGCGCGTTGCGCGCCGCGAGCGCGGCGTCGTACTCGGCGCGACGGCGGCTGTCGCAGAGCGTTTCGAAGGCCACCGTGAGCTCGCGAAAGATCGCCTCGACGCGAGGGCGATAGAGCTCGAGGTCGCGCTCCCAGTACACGTCGGGGTGGTAGCGCTTCATGAGCTCGAAGTACGCCGCGCGCACCGCCGGACGGTCCGCCGTCGAGGTCACCCCGAGGAGGTCGTAGTGCGTGCCGCCGAGGCGCGCGTACATCGCATCGATGTCGTCCATCTCGGCCCGCGAGAGCGGCTCCGGTTCGCGCCACGGAGCAGGGCCCCGCCCCCCTGAACCGTTGCGATCCGAACCCATCATCGAACTCGTCTCCTTCCGTCCACGGGCACGCGACGCATCCCCGTCAGCTCATGCAGTCTCTTGATTCACGCGTCGTGCCGCCAGGCGAGACACGAGACAGCTCGACGATACGAGCCCATCGCCCCCACCGCGACCTGACCAAGCGTGTCACGTTCGCAAATCCTTGCATAGTGTCCGAAAAGTAGCCTCCACCCTGCGGCCTGCCAGCGCAGCCCCCGCGACCTCGTCGCCCCAGCGTTCGACGCGGCGCTCAGATCGGCGGGCGGCAACGGCCGTTGAAGCGGTCGCGCGCGGCGCCGGCGGCGCCGGCCCTCACGAGCCGGTTCATGAGCGGGCGCACGGCGCTGCACTGGCTCCGGGTGGCCGTGCGGTTCGGCAGCTCGCGCTGGATCCGCGCCTCGGCGAGGCGCTCGATGGCGACGCGCAGCGGCTCCCGCTCGTGCACGGTCGCGAGGCTCTGGTTGATGAGCTTTTCGAAGCAGTCGAGGGCCTCGTCGAGGCGCCCCGCGTCCGCGTGGGCGAGGCCCTCGGAGAGGGTGCGCTGGCCCGCGCTCGGTCGCGCGACGGCGGCGTCGGGCGGGGCGTGTGCCGCGGGCGGCGCGGCGGCGACGACGGGCGCGGGCGCGGGCGCCTCGGCGGCGTGCACG
>JBDHVF010000804.1:0-4155 GCA_039809605.1 Polyangiales bacterium
GGCGGCCGCGCGCGCTCGGCTCGCGGCGGCGGACGGTCTGCACCTGCGAGGGCTCGAGCCCGAGGGACTCGAGCGCGGCCTGGAGGGCGGCCTCGTCTTCGAGGCCCTGCGAGTCGGCGTGGTTGAACTGCATGCTGCGCTCGCGCTCGAGCGCCAGGCGCTGCTCGCGCTCCTCGAAGCGCTCCACGTCCTCGGCGCGGCGGAACTCGGTGTGGAAGAGCTTGGTGAGCACGTTCGAATCCACCGTGTGCATCATGGCGGTGAACATGTCGAAGCCCTCCTTCTTGAACTCGAGCTTCGGGTCGCGCTGGCCGTAGCCGCGCAGGCCGATGCCGTCGCGGAGGTGGTCCATGTTGGTGAGGTGGTCGATCCACGCGCGGTCGATCTCTTCGAGCACCAGCATGCGAAAGGCGCGCAAGAGGTACTCGACGGGCACGTCCCTGCCGCGCTCCTCGAAGAACGCCTCGGCCTGGTCGAACATCGCGTGGGCGAGGTCCTCGCGCGTGCCGACGTGGTCGATGTCCTTGAGCTCGATGCCGTAGCGCTCCTTGAAGCGCGTGGCGATCGAGGCCGTGTCCCAGTCGTCGCGCGAGGCCGTCTCGGGGCAGAACCTCTCGACGTCGAACACGTTGACCGAGTCGATGAGGTCGAGCATGCGCTCGCGCTGCATCTGGAGCGACGCGAGCACGTCCTTCGTGAGCTCGGCCGCCGCGGTCTTCGGGTCGTCGCGGTGCTTCTCGAGCGAGACCATGGCGCCGAAGTAGTGGTAGGCCTCCATCTCGACGGCCTCGGGGTCGAAGGCCTCCATGGCCTCGAGCGTGGCGGCGGCCTGGCCCGCGACGGGCCCGCGGTAGCCCTCGTTCTCGGTCTGCGTGTCGGTCTTGGGCAGCACCTTCGCCACGGGGAAGTGCCGCACCATCTGCTCGCAGATCTCGCCCACGTGCTTGACGGTCTCCTCGGGGAACGCCTTGGGGGCGACCTCGCGCACCTCCTCGTCGTCGCGCTTCTCGGCGTCGCGCGCGTAGCGGCCCTCGAGCACCTCGCGGCGCAGCTTGTAGACCGACTTGCGCTGCTGGTTCATCACGTCGTCGTACTCGAGCACGTTCTTGCGGATGTCGAAGTTCCTCGCCTCGACCTTTCGCTGCGCGTTCTCGACCGAGCGCGTGACCCACGGGTGCTCGATGGGCACGCCCTCCTCCATCCCCAGGCGGTCCATGATGGACTGCACGCGCTCGCCCGCGAAGATGCGCATGAGGTCGTCTTCGAGCGAGAGGTAGAAGCGCGAGCTGCCCGGGTCGCCCTGGCGCCCCGCGCGCCCGCGGAGCTGGTTGTCGATGCGCCGGCTCTCGTGGCGCTCGGTGCCCACGATGTGCAATCCCCCCGCGGACATCACCTCGGCGCGCTCGGCCTCGCAGCGGGCCTTGTAGCGCTCGACGAGGGCCTCGAACTCCTCCTTGTTCTCGGGGGCGTTGGGGTCCTTGCGCGTGAGGATCATCTCGGCCTTCGCGAGCATCTCGGCGTTGCCGCCGAGGATGATGTCGGTGCCGCGGCCAGCCATGTTGGTCGCGACCGTGACCGAGCCCTTGCCGCCCGCCTGCGCCACGATGTACGCCTCGCGCTCGTGCTGCTTGGCGTTGAGCACCTCGTGCTTGATGCCCCGCTTGCGCAGGAGCGTCGCGATGGCCTCGCTCTTCTCGACCGACACGGTGCCCACCAGCACGGGCTGGCCGCGCTCGTGGCACTCGGCGATCTCCTCGACCACCGCGCCGAACTTCTCGCGCTCGGTCTTGTAGACCAGGTCGTCGAAGTCCTGGCGCTTGATGGGCTTGTTCGTGGGGATCTGCACCACGTCGAGCTTGTAGATCTTGTGCAGCTCCTCGGCCTCGGTCTCGGCCGTGCCGGTCATGCCCCCGAGCTTCTTGTAGAGCCTGAAGAGGTTCTGAAAGGTGATCGTCGCCATGGTCCGGTTCTCCTCCTGGACCTTGACGAACTCCTTGGCCTCGACCGCCTGGTGCAGCCCGTCGCTCCAGCGCCGCCCCGCGAGCACGCGGCCCGTGAACTCGTCGATGATCACGACCTTGCCGTCGTCGGTCACCATGTAGTTCACGTCGCGCTTGTAGAGCGTGTGCGCGCGCAGGCACTGCTGAAGGACGTGCAGCTCCTCGAGGTGGTTGGGGTCGTAGAGGTTGTTGATCCCCAGGCGCTCCTCGGCCTCGCCGATGCCCTCGTCGGTGAGCTGCACCGAGTGGGCCTTCTCGTCGACGACGTAGTGCTCGTCCTTGCGCAGGTACGGCACGATCTTGGTGATCTCGTTGTAGAGGTGCGTCGAGGTCTCGCCGAGGCCCGAGATGATGAGCGGCGTGCGGGCCTCGTCGATGAGAATGGAGTCGACCTCGTCGACGATGGCGTAGTGCAGGTCCCGCTGCGCGCAGTCGTACGTCGAGTACTTCATGTTGTCGCGCAGGTAGTCGAAGCCGAACTCGTTGTTCTGGCCGTAGGTGATGTCGCAGCGGTACGCGGCCTTCTTCTCGCGGTCCGACTGCGAGTGCACCACGGTGCCCACGCTGAGCCCGAGGAAGCGGTGGATGCGCCCCATCCACTCGGCGTCGCGCGAGGCGAGGTAGTCGTTCACCGTGACGATGTGAACCCCCTTGCCTTCGAGCGCGTTGAGGTAGCTCGGGAGCGTCGCCACGAGGGTCTTGCCCTCGCCGGTCTTCATCTCCGAGATGGCCCCGCGGTGCAGCACGATGCCGCCGATGAGCTGCACGTCGAAGTGACGCATGTTGAGCACCCGGCGGCCCGCCTCGCGGCACGTGGCGAAGGCCTCGGGCAGGAGCTTGTCGAGCGACTCTCCGTTCCCGATGCGCTCCTTGAAGCGCACCGTGTTGCGCCGCAGGTCGTCGTCGGAGAGGTCGCGGACCTTGGGCTCCAGGTCGTTGATCGCGGCCACCAGCGGGCGCAACTTCTTGAGCTCGCGCTCGTGCTTGGTGCCGAAGACCTTCTGGAGGAGCCAGGGGATCATTGCGTCGTTTCGCCTTTCGTCACGGAGGGGACGCCGGTGCGTCCCGGGCGCGGGAAACTGCGTCCTTCCGCGAGGGATTGCAAGACTAGATGGGGGGGGCAGCGGAGGCAACGATCGGGCGTCGCCGCGATCGCCGGGTCAACCCCCGAGGCGAGGGGATCGTTCCAGCGGCCGCGAACTTCGCGCTCCGGCGCGGCGCTCTACGGAGAGACCGTCGCCGTCACAGGGTCGGGGCTGTACTGCCTGCGCTCTCGCCACGCGGCGACCTCGGCGGGCGAGGCCGCGCGCGAGAGGATGAACAGGTCGTCGAGCTTGCCCTCGAGCCCGAGGCCCGCTTCGCCGCTGTTCATGTCGGCCCCGAGCAGCACGGGCGCGTCGAAGTACTGGATGCGCCCGTCGGCCGGGTAGCGGCACCCGCCGTCGCCGCAGTACGCCTCGGGCGGCCAGGTGAGCATGTCGCGCGGGTACTCGAACACCGAGTCGTCGTACCAGGCCCGGCGCGCGGCGTGGGGCGTGGCCGCGGTGTCGACGGCCATCGCGACGAAGTGCCAGACGCGCACGAGCGACGCGCGGTCGAGCGGGGCGCGCGTGGCGATGTGCGCGTACTGCTCGGTCTCGAGGCAGGGGTACGCGCAGGTGTTGGTCATGAGCAGCGTGTGGTCGACGTCGCCGCCGTGAAAGAAGATCGCCCACGCGTTGAAGCTCCCGAGCATCGAGAGGTCGGCGCCGGCGAAGGGGGGAGACGGGTCCGAGGGCATGCCGTACGAGATCACCGTCTGCCAGTTGTCGCCGAACTCGTCGGCGGGCGTGGTGGTGTAGACCCACGCGCCCACGGTGATCGCGTCGCTCGACCGCAGCGGGCGGCTGTCGCGCGTGCGCCAGTTGACCACGCGGTCGACGCGCGTGTCGCCGGGCCGCGACGGGTCGTCGATCACCATCGAGCGGGGGAAGTTCAGCGCGTGGTTGTCGCGCGTGAAGCGCGCGCCCCCGAGCGGCGACGGGGGCGCGTCGTCGGTCCAGAGCGCGGGGGGCGAGGTCACCGTGCCGAGCGCGTCGGCGTAGGGCGCGTCGCCGATCCACGCGTCGAAGGTCACGTCGCCCGCGGCGGGGCAGGCGCGGGTGCCCGCGCCCTC
>JBDHVF010000805.1:0-4155 GCA_039809605.1 Polyangiales bacterium
CGGGGGTCGCGGCGGCGCTCGGGCACCTCGGCGTCGCGGCGGCGGCGACGGCGGCGGCGGCGCTCGGCGACGCGCTCGACGGCATGGTGGCGCGCGCGCGGGCGGTGGCCTCCGACGCGGGCGAGGTGCTCGACGCCGCGGTCGACCGCTACCAGGAGTTCGCCCTGCTGGGCGGCCTCGCGGTGCTCTACCGAACGGAGGTCGGGTGGATGCTGCTCGCGCTCGCGGCGCTCCTCGGGTCGGTGATGACCAGCTACGCGAGCGCCAAGGCCGAGGCCCTTCGGGTCGAGGCCCCGCGCGGCGCGATGCGGCGCCCCGAGCGCGCGGTGTACCTCACGGCCGGCGCGGCGCTCACGCCCCTCGCGCTCGCGCTCGCGGCGAGCCGGGGGTGGCCGGCGTGGGCGGGCCAGGCGCCGATGCTCCTCGCGCTCGGGCTGGTGGGCGGCGTCGCGAACGTCTCGGCCGCGCGCCGGCTCGCCTTCCTGATGCGCGCGCTGCGCAGGCGCCCCGACCCTGCGGCGAGCCGCGACGTGCACGGGCGGTTCGTGTTCGAGCGCAACGCGGGGGCCGCGCCGTGAGCGCGCCGTCGCACCCGCCCGACCAGCGCGCCCGGGTCGTCACGGCGATCCCCGGCCCCCGGAGCGCCGCCCTGCGCGCCCGCGAGGACGCGCTCCTCGCGCCGGGCCTCCAGGGCTACGCGGTGATGTCCGGCGTCGCCATCGACCACGCCGTGGGCAGCGCCGTGACGGACGTCGACGGCAACACGCTCCTCGACCTGATCGGCGGCATCGGGGTCAACGCCCTCGGGCACGCGCACCCCGCGGTGGTGCGCGCGGTGCAGGGCCAGTGCGCGCGCGCGATGACCGGCTCGCTCACCTCCGAGGCGCGCGTCGAGCTCGCCGAGCGCGCGGCCGCGCACGCGCCCGCGAAGAGGCTCCGGCGCCTGCAGCTCTACTCGGGCGGCGCCGAGGCCGTCGAGAGCGCGCTGCGCCTCGCGAAGTGCCACACCGGCAAGCACGAGTTCGTGAGCTTCTGGGGCGGGTTCCACGGCAAGACCCTGGGCGCGCTCTCGCTCATGGGGTCGACGTTCAAGCACCGCTACGGCCCCATGGCGCCGGGCGCGCACCTCGTCCCCTACGCCGACTGCTACCGCTGCCCGCTCGGGCTCGCGCCCGACTCGTGCGGCCTCGCGTGCGTCGACGTGGCGCGCAAGCAGGTCAAGGCCGCGTCGGCGGGCGCCGTGGCCGCGGTGATCGTCGAGCCGATGCAGGGCACGGCGGGCAACGTGATCCCGCCCGACGCGTGGCTGCCGGCCATCGCGGGGCTCGCGCGCGAGCTCGACGCGCTGCTCATCGCCGACGAGATGATCACGGGCTTCGGGCGCACGGGGCGCTACTGGGGCGTCGACCACTCGGGGGTCGCGCCCGACATCGTGACGGTGGGCAAGGCGTTCGGCGGGGGCTTTCCGCTGAGCGGGGTGCTCACGACCGACGAGATCGCGTCGGCGCGGCCGTGGTCCGACCCCTCGGGCTCGTCGTCGAGCTACGGCGGCAACCCCCTCGGCGCGGCCGCGGGCGCCGCGGCGCTGCGGGCCATCGACGAGGAGCGCCTCGTCGACAACGCGCGCGACGTGGGCGCGGCGCTGCTCGACGCGCTGCGGCCCTTCGTCGAGCGCTACCCCTTCGTGGGCGAGGTGCGCGGCCGGGGGATGCTCCTCGCCATCGAGCTGGTGCGCGACCGCGCCACGCGCGAGCCCATCGCCCCGGCCGCCGCGCGCGCGATCTTCGCCGCGTGCGTGCGCCGCGGGCTCCTCGCGATGACGTACGCCCCGCGCGTGCGCCTGCAGCCCGCGCTCACCCTCGACGCGGCCACGGCGCGCAACGCGGCGGACATCCTTCGCGAGGTCTTCGACCACGCCGAGGCGACGGGGCTATGGAAGCGAGCGTGACCCCCGCCGCGGCCGCGACGCTGCCGCCCTTCGCGCGCGCGCGGCTCTGGCCCTGGGCGGCCTCGGCGCCCATCGTGCTCTGGGGCGTCTACCTCCTCTCGCGGCGCGAGGTGCGCTGGGAGTGGCTCACGGCGATGGTCGTGGCCCCCGCGCTCGCCTTCGGCCGCCCGGCCGCGCGGCGGCTCTACGCGGGGCTCTTTCCGCTGGCGCTGGTGGGCCTGCTCTACGACGCGATGCGCTTCGTCAAGAACGTGGGGCTCACGCCCGCGCGCGTGCACGTCTGCGACATCAGGAACTTCGAAGCGGCCGTCGCGGGGGTCACCGTGGGCGGTCAGCGCGGCACCCTCCACGACTGGCTCCAGGCGCACCCGTCGCGCGCGCTCGACGCGCTCTGCGCCGTGCCGTACGGCACGTACCTCTACGCGGTCGTGGCGACGGCGGTGTACCTCTACCGCCGCGACTTCGTGCGCATGCAGCGCTTCGCGTGGGTGTTCCTGCTGCTCAACGTCGCGGGCTTCGTCACCTACCACGCCTTCCCCGCGGCGCCGCCCTGGTACTTTCACGCGCACGGCTGCGCGGTCGACCTCGCGGCGCGCGCGAGCGAGGGGCCGAACCTCGCGCGCGTCGACGCGATGCTCGGCTTCGGGTACTTCCGCGGCTTCTACGGCCGCTCGAACGACGTGTTCGGCGCCGTGCCCTCGCTGCACGTGGCCTACCCCCTGCTCATCGCCGCCGAGGCGTGGCCGTACATGCGCCCGTGGCTGCGCGCGGCGGCGGTCGCCTACGCCGCGCTCATGTTCTTCGGCGCCGTGTACCTCGACCACCACTGGCTCGTCGACGTGGCGCTCGGGGCCGTCTTCCTCGTCGCGTCGCTCGCGGCCGTGCGGCGGGCGTTCCGCGGCGCGCGCGGCGCGGCGCCGTGACCTCGCTCGCGGCCGCCCTCGCGCGCGCGCAGCACCGACGCGCGGCGTGGGTGGCGCTCGCCGCGCTCGCGCTCACGGCCGCGCTCGCGCCCTACGCCCGAGGCATCGCCCTGCGCAGCGACTGGGTCGAGCTCCTGCCCCAGGGCGCCCCGAGCGTGCGCGACCTGCGGCTCGGGGAGGCGCGCGTCGGCGCCACGTCGACCCTCACGCTCGTGGCGTCGTCGCGCGACACCGGCGCCCTCGAGCGCTGGGCGGCCGTCGCGGGGCCGCGCCTCGAGGCCCTGCCGCCCGCGTCGGGCGCGCGCCGCGTCGAGTGGAACATCGGCGACTACCAGCGCTTCGTGCGCGAGCACCGGATGCTCTACGCGCCCCTCGACGCGCTCGCGCGCCTGCGCGACGACCTGCGCGAGCGCGTCGCGTACGAGCGCCGCGCCGCCACGCCGGGCTTCGTCGAGCTCGGGGAGGCGCCCGAGCCCGTCGACGCGATGGTGCGCCGCGCGCGGGAGCAGCTCCAGAGGGCCGGGACGGCGAGCGCGCGCTTTCCGAACGGGTTCTTCGTGCACCCGAGCGGGCGGCACCTCGCGATCTTTCTGCGGACCGACGTGCGCGCGGGCGAGGTCGACCGCGCGCGCGCCCTCGTGAGGCGGGTGCGCGCGGTGGTCGACGGGACGTCGCCGCGCTCGTTCGCGCCCGACCTGCGCGTCGAGCTCGCCGGCGACCTGCCCATCGCCCTCGCGGAGCACGACGCGATCGAGCGTGAGCTGGCCCTCGCCACCGCCCTCACGGTGCTGCTCTGCGCGGCGACGATCTACGGGCTGTTCCGCCGCGGGCGGTCGATCCCGCTGGTCGGCGGCGCGCTGCTCGTGCCCGTGGTGATCACCTTCGCCTTCGCGCGCCTCGCGGTGGGCCACCTCAACGCCGCGACGGCGTTCCTCGGGAGCATCATCATCGGCAACGGGATCAACCCCGGCATCATGTGGCTGGCGCGCTACTTCGAGGAGCGCCGCGCGGGCCGCGACGTGCCCGCCGCGATCGAGCGCGCGCACCGCGGCGCGTGGGCCGGCACCCTCACGGCCTCGCTCGCGGCCTCGCTCGCGTACGGCTCGCTGGTGATCACCGATTTCAGGGGCTTTCACGACTTCGGCGTCATCGGGGGCGCGGGCATGTTCGTCTGCTGGGCCGTGACCCTGCTCGTGCTGCCGTCGCTCGCGGCGCTGTGGGAGCGATGGCGCCCGCTCCCGCCGCCGGGGCCTCGCGAGCGGCAGAGCCCCTACGGCGCGGCGT
>JBDHVF010000806.1:0-4149 GCA_039809605.1 Polyangiales bacterium
CGCGCTCTTCCTCGCCCCGCTCGCCGCGCTGCTCCTCTCCCGCGCGCGCCACGGCGCGCCCGCGACGCTGCGAGACTGGGCCCTCGTGCCGCCCGCGCTCGCGCCCGCGCTCGCGGCCCTGCGCGCGCTCGACGAGCTCTCGGTCGCGCGCCGCGCCCTCGCACGGCTCGACGTCGACGTCGCGCCCGACGAGCCCTGCGCGTCTCCCCCCGAGGGCGCGGCCCTGGCGCTCGACGGCGTGACCGTGCGCTACGGCCGCCACGTCGCGCTCTCGTCGGTGTCGCTCGCCGTGCCCGCGCGCGGCGTGGTCGCGGTGGTCGGGCCCAACGGCGCGGGCAAGTCCACGCTGGCCCGCGTGATCGCCGGCGCCGTCGCCCCCGACGAGGGCACGTGCGAAGCCGGCGGCGTGGCGATGACCGCGGTATCGCGCGCCGAGGTCGCGCTCGTGCCGCAGCACCCGTGCTTCATCGAGGGCGCGTCGGTGCTCGAGAACGTGCGCCTCGCGGCCCCCTCGGCCACCGAGCGCGACGCGGCCGAGGCGCTCGCGTCGCTGGGGCTCGCCGTCGACCCCGCGCGCCCCGCGTCGGGGCTCTCGCGCGGCGAGCAGCGGCGCATCGCCATCGCGCGCGCGCTCCTGCGGTCGCCGCGGTGGCTCGTGCTCGACGAGCCCGACGCGTGGCTCGACCGCGAGGGGCGCGAGGCGCTCCAGCGCGCGCTGCGACGCGTCGCCGAGGGCGCCGCCGTGGTGCTCGTCACCCACCGCGCCGACCTCGTCGACTGGGCCGACCGCGTCGTGGTGCTCTCGGCCGGCCACGCCGTCGAGGCCGAGGGCCCGCCGCGCGAGACGCTCGCGGCCTCGCCCACGGGGCGCGCGCTCCTCGCGTCGCTCGCCGACGAGTCGCTGCGCTTCAGCGCGCGGTAGTGTCGTCGCGGGGCTCGTCGGCGGGGCGCACCTCGATGCGGGCGTCGCTCCGCGCGCCGCGCTTGAGGTTGCGCCAGAACGCGCCCAGCACGTCGCCCATCCAGTTCACCTTCGAGGCGCTGAAGACGACGACGCACAGCACGAGGATGAACAGGATCTCGCCGGTACCGGGGGGACGCATCGCGGCGGATCGTACAACCGCCGCGCGCCGTGGGATACTCGCGCGCACCATGAAGATCCTGCTGATGCGCCACGGGGAGGCCGTCGACCACGCGCCGAACATGGGCGACGCCGAGCGATGGCTCACCGCGAAGGGGCGGCGCCTCACCCGCGAGGTCGCCCGCGCCGTGGTCGAGCACACCGCGCCCGCCGCCGTGTGGACCTCGCCCCTCGTGCGCGCGGTGCAGACCGCGGAGATCCTCGTCGGCGCCGCGGGCCTCGAGGACGACGTCACGGTCGTGCGAGAGATCGCCTCGGGCGCGGTCGACGCGCTGCGCGAGATGCTCCGCGCGCACCACGGCCACGGCCCCCTCGCCGTCGTCGGGCACGAGCCCACGCTCTCGACGCTCGCCATGAGCCTCCTCGACGAGCGCCGCTGGCCCGGCTTCGAGAAGTCCGCCGTGTGCGCCCTCACCCTCAAGCGCGGAGAGGCGCACGCCCGCTTCGACTGGATGCTCCTGCCGAAGAAGCTCAAGCTCGTCGAAGACCTCCACAAGCTGCACGGATGATCCGAGACCTCTTCCCCCACCTCGCGAGGCTGCGCGACGGCGCCATGAGCGTCGCCGGCGCCGCCGTCGACCGCGCGCTCGTCAGCACCGCCCTCGAGGTCGCGCGACGGAGCCCCGACCGCGAGCGCGTCGCGCGCGACGACCACGCGGGCAACCTCGCCCGCCTCGCCCGCGTCACCGAGGCGTACTCCGACCCGCGCTACCTCGACGACCCGGCGACCTTCTTCGCCGCCCCCCCGGCGCCCGACGCGCGCGTCGAGCCCGTGCGCGCGGCGCCCGCCGTCGTCGACCTCGCGTGGCCGAGCGGCTTCGAGCCCGTGCACCCGCACCCGCGCGACGAGTACCTGGCCTTCGAAGAGAACCGCACGGCGCGCGCCCGCGCGTGGCTGCACCCGACGCCCCGCCCCGCGATCGTGTGCATCCACGGCTACCTCGGCGGGCGCTTCGCGATCGAAGAGACGGCCTTCTCCGCGCGATGGCTCCACGGGCTCGGGCTCGACGTGGCGCTCGCGCTCCTGCCCTTCCACGGCGCGCGCTGCCCCGCGGGCCGCGAGGGGATGTTCCCCGGCCGCGACCCGTGGCGCACCGTCGAGGGCTTCGCGCAGGCGGTCTTCGACCTGCGCTCGCTCGTCCGGTGGCTGCGCGCGCGCGGATGCCCCTCGGTCACCGTCTTCGGCATGAGCCTCGGCGCGTACACCGCGGCCCTCGTCTCGACCGTCGAGGCCGTCGACCACGCCGTGCTGATGATCCCCCTCGCCTCGCTCGCCGACGCGTACGTCGAGCACCGCGAGGGCCGCCACGACGCGCCGCCCGAGTGGGTGCGCCCGCGCATCGACGACGCGTTCCGCGTGGTCTCCCCGCTCGCGAGGCCCGCGCGCACGCGCGGCGAGCGCGCCCTGGTGCTCTCCGCCAGCGGCGACCGCATCACGCGCGCCTCGCACGCCGAGCGGCTGCGCGAGCACTTCGACGCCGCGCACGAGGTCTTCCCCGGCGGGCACATCCTGCAGCTCGGTCGCGGCCGCGCCTTCGGCACGCTCGCGAGGTTCCTGTCAAGCCACGGCGTGATCGCGCCGAGGTGATCGCGCACACATCTCCCCACGCATCACTTTTTCACACTTGCGCGATGCGCTCCGTCCATGGCGCCATGAGGGAGTCATGAAGGGGTCACGATGCACGCGCTCCTGACCGACCGGTACGAGCTCGCGATGCTCGGGGCGTACCTCCGCGAGGGCATCGCCGAGCGCCGCGGGGTGTTCGAGCTCTCGGTGCGCGCCCTGCCCCCGCACCGGCGCTTTCTGCTCGTGGCGGGCATCGACCGCATCGTGCGGTACCTGCGCGACCTGCGCTTCGGCGACGACGACATCGCGTACCTCTCCGCGGCCCCCGGCCTACGCGACGTGATGACCGACGCGATGGCGAACTACCTCCGGGAGTTCCAGTTCCGCGGCGACATTGACGTGATGCCCGAGGGCGAGGTCGCGTTCGAGTCCGAGCCCCTCGTGCGCGTCGAGGCCTCGCTCGCCGAGGGTCAGCTCCTCGAGACCTTCCTGCTCGGGGTGATCAACGCCGAGACCCGCGTGGCCTCCAAGGCCGCCCGCGTCGTCATCGCGGCGGAGGGGCGCCCCGTGTACGAGTTCGGCGCCCGCCGCCACGACCCCGAGGCCGCGCCCTTCGCCGGGCGGGCCGCGTACGTCGCCGGCTGCGCCGCGACCTCGTGCGAAGAGGCCGGGCGGCGCTTCGGCGTGCCCGTCGCCGGCACCCTCGCCCACAGCTACGTGCTCTCGCACGTCGACGACGGCGAGGCCGAGGCCTTTGCGCGCTTCGCCGAGGCCTTTCCGAGCGGCACCACCCTGCTCATCGACACGTTCGACACGCGCGAGGGCGCGCTCCACGCCGCCGCCGCGGGCCCGCACGTCCGCGCCGTGCGCGTCGACCCCGGCGCCCTCGAGGCGCTCGGCCACGACGTGCGGCGCATCCTCGACGCGGCCGACCGGCGCGACGTGCAGATCGTGGCGAGCGACGACCTCGACGAGCACCGCATCCGGGCGCTCGTGCGCGCGGGCGCCCCCTACGACGGCTTCGGCGTGGGCACGGCCATCGCGCTCACCCCCGACGCCCCCTCGCTCGGCGCCATCTACAAGCTCGTCGAGATCGAAGACCGCCGCGGCGTGCGCGTGCCCGTGGGCAAGCGCTCGCCCGGCAAGCCGAGCTTCGGCGGCGCCAAGCAGGTGTGGCGGCGCCGCGACGCCGACGGCACCCTCGTCGACGACGTGGTGGGCCGCGCCAGCGAGGGCGACGAGGCCCCGTCGGTGCGCGACCGCGAGCCCGTGCTCGTGCCCGTCATGCGCCTCGGCAAGCTCGTGCGCGACCTGCCCGACGCCCGCGAGGCCGCGCGCGCCGCCCGCGAGCGCGCCGCCCGCGCCGTCGCCTCGCCGCCGCCGCGGCTGCGCGAGCTCGACGCCGCCGAGGCGCCCCTCGCGGTCACCGTCTCCGACGCGC
>JBDHVF010000807.1:0-4149 GCA_039809605.1 Polyangiales bacterium
GGTCTGTGCGAGGGCCGCCGAGGGTGCGAGGGCGATCGCCCACACGAGGGCGAAGGTCCAGTGGAGACGCATAGGTGCGGCGATCGTGGACGAAGGCTGTGACGGGCGCCAGAGGGGGTGCGGCGATCGCGCCGTCGAGATGCGCGCGGAGCGTTTCGGTTCAGGTGTTTTCGTCGGGGTTCGAATTCGCCTCGGGCGCGGTCTCGTCGTTTCCATCCGGGGCGGCGATCAGGTCGGAGGTGCCTTCGGCGGAGCCGTCGACGCTCGCGTCGGCCTCGGGCTCGGCGAGGGGCTCGACGCCCACGACGTGCTCGCCCTCGTCGAGGCGGATGATGCGCACGCCCTGGGTGTTGCGGCTCGCGGAGCGGACCTCGCTCACCTTGGTGCGGATGATCTGGCCGCGGTCGGTGATCACCATGATCTGGTCGCTCTCGACCACGAGGTCGAGGTCGACGACGTCGCCGTTCCGCTCGCTGGTGTTGATGGCGATGATGCCCACGCCGCCGCGGCCCTGGAGGCGGTACTCCTCGACGGGGGTGCGCTTGCCGAAGCCGTTGGCGCACACGGCGAGCACCTCCTGCTTGTCGGGGTCGCGGATCACGTCCATCGAGACGACGCTGTCGCCCTCGCGCAGGTCGACGCCGCGCACGCCCTTCGAGTCGCGGCCCACCTGGCGGATCTCGGAGACCTCGAAGCGGATGCTCATGCCCTTGGCGGTGCCGAGGATCACCTGCTGGTCGGGGCGCTCGGTCACCACCGCGCGCAGGAGCGTGTCGCCCTCTTCGATGGCGACGCCGATGATGCCCGTGGCGCGGATGTTCGCGTAGGCCTTGAGCTCGGTGCGCTTGACCTGGCCGCGCGCGGTGGCGGTGACGAGGTCCATGCCGTCGCGGAACTCCTTCACGGGCACCACGGCGGCGATCTTCTCGCCCGACGCGAGGCCGACGAAGTTCACGATCGAGCGGCCCTTGGAGTTCCGCGCCCCCTCGGGGATCTCGTAGACCTTCTTGAGGTAGGCCTTGCCCTGGTCGGTGAGAAAGAGCACGTGGTCGTGCGTGCTCGCGGTGAAGAAGCGGTTGATGAAGTCCTCGTCGCGGGCCTCCATGCCGATGCGCCCGCGGCCGCCGCGCTTCTGCGCGCGGTAGTCGGCCAGGGCCGTGCGCTTGATGAAGCCCTGGTGCGAGCAGGTGACCACCACGTCGTGCTCGGCGATGAGGTCCTCGATCGAGATCTCGCCCTCGGCGGCCACGATCTCGGTGCGGCGCGCGTCGGCGTAGCGGGCGCGCACGTCGCGGAGCTCCTGCTTGATCACGTCGAGCAGCACCGTCTCGCTCCCGAGGATGGACCGCAGGCGCGCGATGGTGTCGCTGAGCTCGCCGTACTCGGCCGCGAGCTTCTCGCGCTCGAGGCCCGTGAGCCGCGCGAGGCGCATGTCGAGGATGGCCTTCGCCTGGCGCTCGGAGAGCCGGTACTCGGGCACGAGCGCGGCCTCGGCGATCTCGGCCTCGGGGCGCCCGGCGCGGCGCACGAAGTCTTCGAGGCCCTTGAGCGGCAGGGCCATGAGTCTCTGCTTCGCCGTCTCGACGTCGGGGCTCTCGCGGATCGTCTGGATCACCCGGTCGATCTCGGTGGTGGCCATGCCGAGGCCGAGCACGAGCTCGCGCTGGTTCTCGGCCTGCCGGAGCTCGAAGCGCGTGCGGCGCGTGACCACGTCGCGGCGGTGGTCGACGAAGACCTGGAGCGCGGCCTTGAGCGTGAGCATGCGCGGCTGCGAGCCCACGATGGCGAGGCTGTTGACGCCGAAGGTCTCCTGGAGCTGGGTGTTCTTGTAGAGGTTGTTGAGAACGACCTGGCCGTTGGCGTCGCGCTTGAGCTCGATCACCACGCGCATGCCCTCGCGCGAGCTCTCGTCGCGGATGTCGGAGATGCCGTCGAGGCGCTTGTCGCGCACCAGGTCGGCCATCTTCTTGAGCATCTGGGCCTTGTTGACCTGGTACGGGATCTCCGTCACCACGATCATCTCGCGGTCGCCCTTGCCGATGGGCTCGATGGTGGCGCGCGCGCGCATCACGATCGACCCGCGGCCGTTGGTGTACGCCTGCTCGATGCCCTGGCGCCCGAGGATCAACCCCCCCGTGGGGAAGTCGGGGCCCGGCACGAAGCGCATGAGGTCGCGCCAGTCGGCCTCGGGGTGGTCGATGAGGTGCACCGTGGCGTCGATGACCTCGCCGAGGTTGTGCGGCGGGATGTTGGTCGCCATGCCCACGGCGATGCCGCCCGAGCCGTTGACCAGAAGGTTGGGGAAGCGCGCCGGCAGCACCGCGGGCTCCTGCTCGCTCGCGTCGAAGTTGTCGACGAAGTCGACGGTCTCCTTCTCGATGTCGCTGAGGAGCTCGTCGGAGAGCCGCGCGAGCCGCACCTCGGTGTAGCGCATGGCCGCCGCGGGGTCGCCGTCGACCGAGCCGAAGTTGCCCTGGCCGTCGATGAGCACCATGCGCATGGCGAAGTCCTGCGCCATGCGCACGAGCGCGTCGTAGACCGACGAGTCGCCGTGCGGGTGGTACTTGCCCAGGCACTCGCCCACCACGCGAGCGGACTTCTTGTAGGCCTGGTTCCAGAAGAGCTTGAGGCCGTACATCGAGTAGAGGATGCGGCGGTGCACGGGCTTCAACCCGTCGCGCGCGTCGGGGATCGCGCGGCCCACGATCACGCTCATCGCGTAGTCGAGGTAGCTGCGCTGCATCTCCTCTTCGATCAGCGTGGGGACCATGGTGTCGCCGCCCGAGGGGGGGATGCCCTCAGGGCCGCCTGCGGGCGTCGCGGTGATGTCGCTCATGGGTCGTCGCTTCTCTCCGCCGTCGCGTCCGCGGGGAGGTCACACCGCCCCCTTCGGCCCTCGCCCGTCGCGAGCGCTTCGTGGGAGAAGCATTGGTTTCCCCGTCGGTGCGGAGCGTCGTCGCCCCTTCGCAACCGCGGTACGCGCGTTCTATCAGACCCCGCTCATACCCGCCATTCTTCGCGGAACTCCAAGGGCTTTTCCCCGGACGTTGCCCGTCACTGCCAACCGCGATTGCCACGGTGGAGCGTCCCGTGGTTGGCGTCCCATGGCACTGGAGTGTTATTCCATCGGCGGACACACCGGCACCGAGGGTGCAGAGGAAGCTTCGATGATGAGAACCCGCCGCGCGATGCTGTTCGGGGTGGCGCTCGCGCTGGGTGTGGGCGCCGGGTGCCTCACGCGCTCGCTGCCGATCCCTCCGCCGAGCGCGGCGGTGCAGTCGGTGACCGAGTGCCCCGCGCTCGACTGCCCGATGGGGGGCGTGATCGTGACGGTGGGGGGCAACGACGCGAGGGCGGGCTCCACGGTGATCGTGCAGGTGGGCGACCCCTTCGGCCCGACCAACGAGTACCTGGGCGGCAGCGCGCGCGCGAGCGACGCGGGCGTGTGGCAGGTCACGGCCACGCCGCGGCAGGTCTCGCCCGGCCGCGTGGCGGCGCCGCAGCGGGGCGACACCATCCGGGTCTTTCTCGTCACCGAAGACGGCGAGGCTTCGCAGTCGTTCTACACGCAGGTTCCGCGGAGGTGATGGCGATGAAGGCAAGGGCTCCTCTGCTCGCGTGCGCGGCCCTCGCCGCCGCCGGGTGCATCACCTACGACGACGTGCCGCTCGCGACGGCGCGCGTCGAGGGCGTCGCGCCGTGCGTGGGCTGTCGCTCGGCCGAGGCCGTGGTGGTGTCGGTCATGGGCGACGACGCGCTCCCCTACGCGTCGATGGTCGTGCACGACCTGCGGATCACGTACGACCTCGGGCAGCACCCCGCGGCGCTCGTGCGCGCCGACGAGCGCGGGCGGTGGAAGGCCACGCTGCGCGGGCTGCGCGTGCCCGGGCGCAGCGAGCTCCCGGTGCTGCCGGGCGACGTGCTCGAGGTGTTTCAGAAGGACGGCGACGGCGACGCGTCGCCGCCCTACCGCGTGACCGTGCCCGCGCCCGCGGAGGAGCGCCACGACACGCCGCCGATCATCCCGCAGGAGCCCCAGGCCGCGGAGCCGTGGCCGAACCCGTCAGGGAGCTGAGCCCTCCCCCCGTCCCCCTCCCGCGGACGCGGGAGGGGGTGCCCGGGAGTAGCCTGCATACCCTCACCCCCCGC
>JBDHVF010000808.1:0-4148 GCA_039809605.1 Polyangiales bacterium
CGGGGGCGGGGCGCGCGGCAGCGTTGGGTGGGGGCTCCGCGAAGGTGCGCGACAGCGTTGGGTGGGGGGACACGTCGCACTCGCGAAAGCGGCAAACTTGACGTGACGTTGGTATGAGCCATGACCCCGCGGCGGTCGCTGTTGACCGCCCCCTCGGCCGCTGGCTACACCTTTGCGCTCGCGCGTCGAGCCGCGCAGAGGAGCCAGTCCCCACCCCATCATGTGCGGCATCGCAGGATTGATCCGCTTCGACGCGGACCTCGGTCGCGAGGCGCTCGAGGCGCACGCGGGCCGCATGGCCGACGCCATCACGCACCGCGGCCCCGACGGCCGCGGGTGCTGGTCCGACCCGCGCGCGGGCGTCGCGCTCTCGCACCGCAGGCTGTCGATCCTCGACCTGTCGGACGCGGGCGCTCAGCCCATGCAGAGCCACGGCGGGCGCTTCACCGTCGTGTTCAACGGCGAGGTCTACAACCACGGCGAGCTGCGGGCGGCGCTGCCGGGCAGGGCGTGGCGCGGCCACTCGGACACCGAGGTGCTGCTCGAAGCGGTGGCCGCGTGGGGGCTCGAAGAGGCGCTGCGGCGCGCCGTGGGCATGTTCGCCCTCGCGCTCTGGGACGGCGACGAGCGCACCCTCTCGCTCGCGCGCGACCGCATGGGCGAGAAGCCGCTCTACTACGGCACGATCCCCGGCGCGCTGGTGTTCGGCTCGGAGCTCAAGGCGCTGCGCGCCGCGCCCGGCTGGCAGGGCGAGGTCGACCGCGTGGCGCTCGACGACTTCATGCGGCACGGGTGCGTGCACGGGCCGAGGTCGATCTATCGCAACGTGCGAAAGCTCCCTGCGGGCACGGCGCTGCGCGTGCCCCTGGACGACGCGCCGAAGGTGACGAGCCTCGCGCCCTCGCCCTGGTGGTCGCTCCTGCGGGTTGTCGAGCGGGGCGCTCCCCCTCCGGTCGATGATCGAGAGGCCATCGACAGGCTCGAAGCGTTGCTCGCGCAGGCCATCGCGGGGCAGCGGGTGGCCGACGTGCCGGTGGGGGCGTTCCTGTCGGGTGGCATCGACTCGTCGACGCTGGTGGCGCTGATGCGGGCGGGCGGGGGCGGGGCGGTGAAGACCTTCTCCATCGGGTTTCACGAGCCCGAGTTCAACGAGGCGCCCTACGCGCGCAAGGTCGCCGAGCACCTCGGCACCGACCACACCGAGCTCTACGTCACGCTCGACGAGGCGAGAGAGGTCATCCCCGCGCTGCCCGAGATGTACGACGAGCCCTTCTCCGACCCGTCGCAGCTCCCGACCCTGCTCGTGGCGAAGCTCGCGCGGCGGCAGGTGACCGTGAGCCTCTCGGGCGACGGGGGCGACGAGCTCTTCGGAGGCTACAGCCGCTACCCCATGGCCGAGCGCCTGTGGCGCGCGCTCGGGCCCGTGCCCCGCGCCGCGCGCGCAGGGGCCGCCGTGGCGATGCGGTCGGTGCCCGTCTCCGCGTGGGACGCGCTCGGCCGCGCGCTCCCCCGACGCATGCGCGTCGCGAGCACGGGCGACAAGGTCTACAAGCTCGCGGGGGTCGTGGGCGCGAGGAGCGGGCTCGAGGTCTACGACCTCATGCTGGCGCACCACCGCGAGCCGACGCCCGTGGTGCTGGGGGTCGACGAGCCCACGCGCGTGGGCGCGCACCCCTTCTGGGGAGGCGCCGGGCGGCACATCTACGAAGACATGATGCTCAGCGACGCGCTGGGCTACCTGCCCGACGTGATCCTGGTGAAGGTCGACCGGGCGACCATGGCCGTGAGCCTCGAGGCCCGCGCGCCCTACCTCGATCACCGCGTGGTGGAGTTCGCGTTCAACCTCCCGATGCGCTTCAAGGTGCGCGACCGGCAGTCGAAGTGGCTCCTGCGCCGGGTGCTCGACCGCCACGTGCCGCGCGCGCTCATCGAGCGGCCCAAGATGGGCTTCAACGTGCCCATCGACGCGTGGCTGCGCGGGCCGCTCGAGGGCTGGGCGTCGGACCTTCTCTCGCCCGCGCTCCTGGCCGCGCAGGGCTACCTGCACCCGGGCACGATCCGCGCGGCGTGGGAGGGCCACCGCTCGGGCCGCCGCAACCTCGAGCACTTTCTCTGGAACGCGCTGATGTTCCAGTCGTGGCTGGCGCGCGGTGGGTGACGGTCAGGTGGTGAGGCCGTTCTCGCGGCGCGCGCGCAGGCACGCCTCGGAGCCCGCCTCGACGCGGCGGCACGCGGCGGGGCGCAGCGCGTAGACCTCGCAGCGCACGCGCCGCCCGAGCGCCCCACGCAGCGCGGCGCAGCGCTGCCCCGCGTCGAGCTTGAGGTGCGCCTCGCCCTCGGCGTTGAACATCACGTACCGCTCCACGAGCTTCGGGTGCCGCAGGAGCGCGTCGCGCGGCACCACCGCCACGTACTCGGCGTAGCCCTCGTCGCGGTTCTCCCGCGGGTTCACGCAGCACGCTCCGCAGCGGGTGCAGTCATACGCGGGGGCCATCGCGGTCGGCGGTGCCCATACCCGCTGCGGCGCGCGGGCTCAAGCCCCGCGGAGGGCATGTCACACGACCCTGTGCGCTTCTTTACGAAGGATGTCTCTCCGCGCGGTCATTCAGCGTCCGTGACCCGGTGCTTTGCTTGCACCTCGTGACGCGTACTCCATGCTGCCACGCCCTCGACCCTCATGAGCAGCCCGACGAAACCACAGCGCGCACGCCGCGCGCGCGCCGTGCAACCTTCTGCGCCCACGCCGGCACGTCGTGAGGTCGCGCCGTCGCCCCCGGTGATTCCTCCCGAAGCCCCCGCGCGATCGCGCTGGCCGATCGGCGCCGTTCTGGTGGCGGCGCTCGCCGCCTTCGGGGTCATGCGGGCGTGGGGTCGCGGCGGGGCCGTCGCGGTGAAGCGCACGGAGGCGCGGGTCGAGCCGCCGCCACCGGCGGCGCGCGTGCTCGAGGGGCGCGCGTGGGCGGGCGAGATCGAGACGCACGAGGTGGCGATCCCGCTGCCCGCGGAGCACATCCACCCGAACGAGTGCATCACGATGAACGAGCCGTGGATCTTCAACGGCCGTGACCTCGATGGGGTGCTCCGGCTCGCGCGCGGCGCGGGCGTCGCCGAGCCCGACGTGGCGCACCTGCGCTCGCTCACGCACTGCGACCCCGGCGGCTGCATCGTGGCCCGCGACTCGGCGCTCGTGACGGCCCTCACACCCGCCGCGCGCAGCGCGATCTATCAGGAGCTCTATCGCTTCCCCGAGAACCGCCTGCTGGCCTACCCCGCGGTGCGGCCGAAGGCGTTCGGGCGCTGGGGTGACGACCCTCGCATCTCCCCGCGGCTGCGCGGGCTCATCGACCAGGCCACGTGGGAGATGCGCGACCGCTACGCGTTCTCGGACCTCCCGTGGCTCTGCACGCAGCTCACCACCGACCAGGAGCGCGGCGAGGCCATGGCGGCCCTCTACACCCGCTACGGGCTCGAGGCCTCGGTGCGCGTGCCCCCCGCGGGCGACCTCGAGCCCATGGTGCGCTATTGGAGCGTGGGCAACGACCCCGACGAGGTGCGCGCCACGCTCCTGCAGGCCCGCGCGCGGGGCGGGCTCGTGCCCGTCGCGTCGCTCCTGCCCACGATGGCGCGCGTGCGGCTCAACCGCTTCCCCCACATGAGCGAGCTCGAGTACGACTGCTTCTGGACCGCCACGCACTTCTTCGCGGGCGCGACGCCCAACGACGACTTCCCCGGCAACGACGGCATCGCGCGGGTGATGCGCACCGCGTACAACGAGATCCCCATGAGCGAGGCGCGCCTCGGCGACGTGATCACGTTCTCGACCTCGACGGGCGCGATCGTGCACACGGTCAACCTCGTCGCGGGCGACCTGGTCTTCTCGAAGAACGGCCTGTCGCGCACCCAGGCGTGGGTGCTCACGCGCCTCGACACGCTCCTGCGGGCCTACCGCGCCGCCTCGGTGCGGGCCTACCGCCTGCGCTAGTCAGAAACCTCCTGCGCAGGTTTCATCCCCGGGGGTCCGACGCAGTTCGGTGCCCAGCTGATACCAACCGCAGGTCAATCTGGCCGCTTTCGCGGAGCCCCCACCCAACGCTGCCGCGCGCCCCGCCCCCGCGGAGCGAGGGCGTGGCTGAGCGTGCTGAAACGAG
>JBDHVF010000809.1:0-4143 GCA_039809605.1 Polyangiales bacterium
TCGCGCCCGTCACGACGACGGGAACGCGCGGGCGCGTTTGGAGTGCGTGTCATCAAACAACCCCGTGAACGGTTACCCGCGCAGCGCCTCAACCTAATGCGAGACCCGCTCATCAAGGATCTGCACCACATCGAGGCGCGCGACGCGCTCATCTCGTGGAAGCGCATTCGGCCGCTCGTTGACGATCGCGGCGAGCCGGTGCTCCGCGCCGTTGGAGTATCCGACAAGAAGGCTGAGCGGAGGATGGAGCAGGTCAAGGAGCACCTAGGAGTTCAAGTCGCTCCGTGGCCCGATGCTGACTACATCGTCGGCAACCCGCCGTTCCTCGGCAACAAGCAGATGAACGATGAGCTTGGAGCTGGCTATGTCGACGCCATCAAAGGTGCATACCCTGGCGTCAACGGAAGTGCGGACCTTGTGATGTGGTGGTGGTGGCGCGCAGCCGACCTCGTTGCGCAGGGCAGGCTCAAGCGCTTCGGCCTCGTCACCACCAACAGCATCACGCAGACCTTCGATCGCGTCGTGGTCGCGAACGCCGTCGAGAAGAAGGGTCTTCACCTAGCGTATGCAGTCCCCGATCACCCGTGGTACGACGAGGGCGCCGCCGTGCGTATCGCCATGACCGTCGCAACGAGGGAGGCCGTGACA
Source organism: Polyangiales bacterium (assembly GCA_039809605.1). Classification (GTDB taxonomy): domain Bacteria; phylum Myxococcota_A; class Polyangia; order Polyangiales; genus CAISKJ01. The sequence continues at coordinate 649 of JBDHVF010000809.1, forward strand.
CCTGTCCTGGGAAGGGTGGTGGACGAGTCGCGCACTCGCGCTGTGGAGTTGGAGCACGTGCGTGTCCTCGACACCCCCGTCGGTGAGATCCCGCCGACTCTTGCGATCGGTGCGAAGGTCGCGAGTGCGCGACCTCTCAGGGCCAACGAGCGCCTTTGCATTCAGGGGTTCAACTTCGTCGGGAAGGGGTTTCAACTCTCGCGATCTGAGCTGGAAAAGCTAGGGTACGACCCCGATAGGCTTCCGTCGGTCGTGCGCCGGTGCGTCTCAGGCAAGGACGTCGCGAAGCGCATGTCGGAGCAATACGTGATCGACTTTCATGGTCTCGACGCCGACGATGCACTCACCCGCTTCGCCCCGCTGTGGAATCGCGTTGTGCGGCTCGTCAAACCGCAGCGTGAGCGCCAGAATGATGAGCAACGCAGGGAGCAGTGGTGGCTCTTTGGCCGAAGCGGAGCGGAGATCCGCCGCGCTCTGTCGGGCGTCACACGCTTCATCGGTACAAGCCGTACAGCCAAGCATCGCGTCTTCGCGCTCATCGATGCGGAGATGATGCCAAACACCGAAGTCGTGGTCGTTGCAGTTGACGGCGGGTGGGTCTTCGGCGTGATGTGTAGCCGGGTGCATCTCGCCTGGGCGCACGCGACCCGAGGCACGCTCGAGGACCGTCCGAGATACTTCCACACGACGTCATTTGCACCGTTTCCCTTCCCTGATGCGGGCGAAGCGCAGCGCGCGAGGATTGCGAAGCTCGGTGAGGCCATCGACGCGCATCGCAAGGCGCGGCAAAAGGCAGACCCCAAATTGGAGCTCACGGCCGTCTACAACGTGATTGCGAAGCTCCGTGCAAACGGCAAGCTCACGGACGGCGAGAAGATCGTGCGCGAATGTGCGTTGGCCGATACCCTGCGTGACCTACACGACGAGCTCGACGCCGCAGTGATCGATGCCTACGGCTGGCCTGCGAAGGTGTCCGACGAGGACATCCTCACGCGACTCGTGGCGCTCAACGCGGAGCGCGCCGCCGAGGAAGCCAAGGGCAAGATCCGCTGGCTGCGGCCCGAGTTCCAGGCGCCCGGCGCCATCACAGTGACCCCGACGCTGCCGACCACGACGCCCAAGGGTCCGAAGCCGAAGGCTGCGAAGCCCGCGGCGCGCCCGAAGTGGCCGAAGGCCGACCCGCCGAAGTACGCGCTCGTGGTCGACGTGCTCGCGTCGCTCGACGGGTCCGCGCCGCTCGATGAGATCCTCGGCGCGATCGACGGCGCCGACACGAACGACGTGGTCAACGTGCTCGCATGCCTCGCAGCCGCGCAGCGTACGGCCTACGTCGACGACGGCGACGGGCCGCGGTGGATCTTGCGCGCGTAGTGAATCCTCGGATCTGTCCATTGACGGAACTCGTGTCGCGGTAGCACGAGAAGTTCGTCGGCGCACGGACGAATGCGGCTGCACAGCGTGCCAATGCGTGCGCCGTCTGCGCGAGCGCCGTGCGCCGCAGGCGATCTCTGGTCGCGAAATCCCGATTGGGAATGCTGGCCTGAACTATGCGGGGCACTTTGGCGGGAGGCACCCAATGGCAATCGCTGGAAGTTGGTGGATTCGGGTCTGCTTGGCACAGACGAAAGCACAGAGGATCGAGTTCTGGATTGGTACGGAGGACACCGACGGGCACCGCTATCACTATCAATGGACCTCGGCGAGCCCCAATGAGTTCGCCGTGAACCCTCCCTATGACAAGGTCGGCGAATTGTGGGTCAAAGCCCAGGTCGACCCGCGAGGGCACGAAGCGAACATCTGTGTGGGATACGACAACCACGTCTGCAAGCACTACGAGTTCGACTACCGAGAAGATCACGAGATTTCGCAGGATGACACAGACGACTGCCCGTGCTGAGGCACGGTCGAGGAGTCTGGTAATCGTGCACGGATATCGCGCCAGGCTGCGACGATCGCACCTTGCGCTGAGGTCGTTCGCGCAGCCAGATCACATGCGGAAGCTGCCGCGGTCGGCGTAGCCGCGCGGCTCGACGACGAGCGCGGCCACCGTCGCGAGACGCGACCGGCGGCAGCTCAACTCGAAGTCGTGCGCCACCTGCACGTACGCGGCGTCCCGACGCTCGAGCCAGCCCGCCGCCCACGCGTCGCCGGCGTTGCGACCGTAGCCGACGGCGTCGACCCACCGATCGGCCTGCGCGGACGGCCAGAACGTCACGAAGATGCGCAGCTCGTCGAAGCCGCCGTCGTCGACCGCCGCGAGCGCGGGGATGCCGCCGAGCTCGAAGTGGTAGCGGTGCGCGGGCACGTACCCCCGGTGTACGTCGCCCGCGCCCGGCCAGCGGTTGTCACCCCTCCGCACGGAGAAGAGGCGCTGCTCGATGCCCGCGTTGATCGCGGCGACCATCATGTTGCGCCAGGCCCGGCGCCGCTCGGTGTCGTAGCGCACGCGGTCGAAGCCGGGCGACCACGTGCGGATTACCGCGGCGCCCTCGGGGTATGCGAGCCCGTGGAACAGCCCCTCGCGAGGTGCGAGCGCCGACGAACGGCCCGTGAGTTCGGCGAGACGCTTCGCGAACGCCGTCTCATCGACGGGCGCGAGCTCGGGCTCGTGCGCTTCGGTCGACGCGAGGTCCGCGAGCAGCGCGGCGTGAGTGCGACGGCCGAGCGCCGCGGCGAGGGCTTCGGTGAGGTGCGACGACTTGACCTCGTCGTCGAAGCGAGCGCGCAGCGCGCGCTTCACGTGCAGGAGATTGCTCGTCGTCAGCGAGACGTAGACAGGCGCAGTGGACATCGTTCGATCCCTTCCGTCGGGTTCGGTCGGTGTCCGCCGATTACGCACCGACCGCCGCAGAAGCGGATCGAGCGGTCTGTGAGCACGCTGCTGTCCACTTTGACCCGGCGGCAGGTCGGGCGAGACGGCCCACCACGACGAATACCCCGGCCGGTCGGCGCAGTGCAAGCGCGCTCCGCGTTCGACGGGGCGCGCCGGGGCATCTCGATTGGAGCTCCATCGACGACTTCATGGAGGGCGGCGGTTGCCGCGGCAGTGCGCGTGGGCGCGTCGCACAGGGCACTTCGCCGGGCGGGTCGAGAGGTCGCCCAGAGAGGCGCCTACGGCCCTCCGCGCGACTATCACCAGCGCCAGCCTGCGCCGCCCAACACGTGCGAGGTGCGCTCGGGCTGCGGCGAGACGTGGGGGCGCCGCGCCCGACCCGCGCGCCCGCGACAGCAACCGCGCGGGGCTTGCGCTTCCGCTCGACCTTCGGCGATGCTTCGCGGCACATGGCGGGCACTCACCTATTCACGTGGCTCCACCTGTCCGACATCCACATCGGGCACGGAGGCGCGAGCCACGAGGCTGACCAGCGACTCGTGCTCGGCGCGCTGCGCGACGATGTGGCACGGCAGATTGCCGATGGTCTGCCGCGCCCGGACGTGATCCTCGTCACGGGCGACATTGCGTTCAGCGGCGCGTGCGTCGCGAAGGACGAGTAC
>JBDHVF010000810.1:0-4140 GCA_039809605.1 Polyangiales bacterium
CAGCGCGCGCGCGGCGCCCGACACGCAAGCGCCCGAAGGCCTCGACGAGCCCGAGCCCGCGCGGCCTCGCATCACCGAGACGGGCCCGATGCTGCCCGAGAACCTCGGCCCCGCGCCCGAGGTGAGCTACGACATGGGCGCCGCGAGCGAGGGCCCGATGGGCCTCAACGAGGCGCAGGTCACGCGCGGCATGAGCCCGCTCATGGGGCGCCTCGGCAACTGCGCCGCCGCGACCACCGACGACCAGGGCAACGGCCCGCGCGGGCGCGTCAGCGTGCGCATGCGCATCCACGGCGACGGCCGCCCCATCGCCGCGCGCGTGTCGGGGGGCGGCGGGCCGCCCGAGTTCGTCGCGTGCGTGCGGCGCGTGGTGGCGAGCGCGCGCTTCGACGCGTTTCGCGGGCCCGACGTGATCGTCGGGTGGGGCTTCGACGTCGACTGATTTCGGCGCCGCGGCGACGTGTGATAGACCGCGCCCATGAGGCGCTGGATGATCGGGCTCGCGCTCGCCTCGGCGTGCAGCGGCGCAACCTACGCGGGCGGCGAGCGCCCGCTGCGGCCGCTCGAGCGGGTGCGCGCGCTGCGGGTGATCGAAGACGCGCTCGCGTCGCGCGGGCTCACGCCGCAGGCGGGCCGCCGCGTGCGCGTCGTGGGGCGCCGCGAGGTCGAGTGCGACGTGGCCATCGCGGGCACGCGGAGCTGCGTCGAGTACATGAACGCCGCCGACCGCGCGGCGTACGGCGCGGCGATCCCCGCGCACGCGAGCCCCGACGCGCTGGTGGTGGTGGCCGCGTCGGAGGGCGACGCGGGCGGGCACGTGCTCGCGCTCGACGACCGTGATTACTCGTACGAGCCCGACCCCAACCGCACGGGGCCCGGCCGCCCGAGCGTGGGCGAGGTCGAAGACCGGCTGCGACGCACGGTGATCGACTACGCGGCGTGGCTCCGCGCGCAGGGCGCGCGCTGATGCGACCGCTGCCCGTCGTCGGCGACGGACTGACGCCCTTTCTGCCCACGGTGCACGCGCGCGTGGCCGAGGCGCTCGGCCGGCTGCTCGGGCTCGACGGGCGCGTCACGCTCGCCGAGCCCTTCACCGCGGGCGACGGCGTGGGGGGGTGGCGCGTGTGCGTCGCGTGGGAGCGCCCGCCCGCGGCGACGCTGCGCGTCGAGCTCCTCGCGAGCGGCCCCGAGGCGCAGGGCTTCTTCCGCGGCCGTCACGTCACCCTCGGGTATCGCAACGGGCCCGGCGGAGAAGACCCGTGGTCGCGCCCCGGCGACCGCGCCGCGCTCGAGGCGCTGCGAGCGCGCGTGCGCGCCCTCGACGACGCGGGCGCGGGCGCCGGGCCGCTCGGCGACTTCCTCGCCGAGTTCGCGGCGCTGCGCGGCTTCGCGGCGCTCGAGGACCGCACCTTTCGCTACGTGACGGCCCGCGAGGCGATCGTGCGGCTCGGGTTCCGGTGCAACCAGCGCTGCGACTTCTGCTGGCAGGCGCGCGACTGGCCCGAACCGCCCGAGGAGCTCTACCGCGCGTGGGTCGACGAGCTCGGCGCGCGCGGCGTCCGCGTGCTGCACCTCACGGGCGGCGAGCCCACGCTGCACCCCGAGCTCCCCGCGCTCGTGCGGCGCGCGAAGGAGGCCCACGGCATGGAGGTCTGGCTCCAGACCAACGCCGTTCGCCTCGCGAAGCGGCCCTACCTCGACGCCCTCGTCGCCGCGGGCCTCGACGGCATCTTCGCGTCGCACCACGCGCACGTGGCCGAGGTCTCCGACGCGATGACCTCGGCGCCCGGCACCCACGCGTACACCGAGCGCGGCATCGCGGCGGCCCTCGACGCGGGCGTGCGCGTGGTGATCAACACCCTCGTCGAGCGCCGCAACGTCGCCCTGCTCGCCGCGCACGCGCGCCACCTCGTCGACGTCTTCGACACGCGGCCCGGCAACCGCCTGCGCCTCGTGAGCTACTCGCACCCGGGCTCGTACCTGCGCGAGGAGGACTACCGCGCGCGCCTCGTGCCCCTCGACGAGCTCCGGCCGCACCTCGTCGAGGCCGTGCGCACGCTCCGCGCGCGGGGCGTCGAGGTCGAGGCCAGCGGCGCGTGCGGCTTCCCCTCGTGCGCGTTCCACGGGGCGCCCGACGTGGCGATGTTCACCGACCCCGAGCTCCAGACGCCCGAGACGGCGCCCGACCGCACCTACGTCGACGCGTGCGCGCGCTGCTCCGCGCAGCCTCGCTGCGTCGGGCTGCGCAGGCTCTACGTGAAGCACCTGGGCGCGCGCGGGGTCGTGCCCTTCGAGAGCGCACCGCGGTAGGATCCGCCGCCGTGCACCCTCGCCGTCTCGCTCGCGGCCTCGCGCTGCTGGCGCTCTCGTCGCCCGCGACGTGCCGCCGCGCGCCCGCGCCCTCGCCGCTGCTCGTCGCCGCCGCGGCCGACCTCTCGCGCGCCTTCGTCGAGGTCGGCGACGCGTGGTCGCGCCAGGGCCACGCGCGCCCCACGTTCACCTTCGGCTCGAGCGGCCTGCTCGCGGCGCAGATCGCGCAGGGCGCGCCCTTCGACGCCTTCGCGTCGGCCGACGAGTCGTACGCGCGCGAGGCCGCGCGCAGCGGGCGCTGCGACGCCGACACCCTCTCGCTCTACGCGCGCGGGCGCGTCGCGATCGTCGCCCGCCCGGGCTTCGCGCCGCCGCGGTCGCTCGCCGAGCTCGCCGACCGGCGCGTGACGCGCGTCGCCCTCGCGAACCCCGAGCACGCCCCCTACGGGCGCGCCGCCCGCGAGGCGCTCACCTCCGCGGGCGCGTGGGAGGCCGTGCGCCCGCGCGTGGTCTACGGCGAGAACGTGCGCCAGGCGCTGCAGTTCGCGCAGTCGGGCAACGCCGACGTGGCCCTCGTCGCGCTCTCCCTCGCGGTGGCCTCGGGCGCCCCGTACGCCGTCGTCGACGAGGCCGCGCACGCCCCCATCGACCAGGCCCTCGTCGCGTGCGCCCGCGGCGCGCGCGCGGCCGAGGCCCGCGCCTTCGTGCGCTTCGTGGCGTCGCCCGCGGGGCGCGCGATCCTCGCCCGCAACGGCTTCACGCCGCCCGGCGGGGGCCGCTGAGCGCCGATGTCGTGGGCGCCCGTCGCGCTGTCGTTCGAGGTCGCGCTCGCGGCCACGGCGCTGAGCGGGCTCGTGGGGGCGGCGCTCGGGCTCGCGCTCTCGAACCCGCGCACGCCCCATCGCGACGCGCTCGACGCGCTCTGCTCCGCGCCGCTGGTGCTGCCGCCGACGGTGCTCGGGTACTTCGTGCTCGTCGCGCTCGGGCGCGGCAGCCCGCTCGGAGCCGCGTTCGAACGCCTCACGGGCTCGCCCGTGGTCTTCACGACGACGGGCGCGGTGCTCGCGGCCTCGCTCGGCGCGCTGCCGCTGGTGGTGAAGTCCGCGCGGGCGGCCTTCGAGGGCGTCGACCCGTCGCTCGTCGACGTCGCGCGCACCCTCGGGGCGGGCCCGCTGCGCGTGCTCGCGACGGTGCGCCTGCCCCTCGCGGCGCGCGGGCTCGCGGCGGGCGCGGTGCTGGCGTTCGCGCGCTCGCTCGGCGATTTCGGGCTCACGCTCATGGTCGGCGGAGACATCCCCGGCGAGACGCAGACCGCCGCGCTCGCGATCTACGACGCCATTCAAGCGCAGCGCGAGGGCGACGCGCGGGCGATGATCGCCGTGATGAGCGCCGCGGCCTTCGCGGCCCTCTACGCCGTCAACCGGCTCGCACCGAGGCCCCATGGGCGGTGAGGCGTCGCTGTCGGTGCGGCTGCGCGTGGCGCGCGGGGACCTCACCGTCGACGTGGCCTTCGAAGCGCCGCCGGGGGTCACCATCGTGTTCGGGCCCTCGGGCGCGGGCAAGAGCACGCTCCTCGCGGCCGTCGCGGGGCTCGTGCGGCCCGACGAGGGGCGCGTCGCGCTCGCGGGCGAGGTGCTCTTCGACTCGGCGACGGGGCGCTCCGTGCCCGTGCACCGGCGGCGCATCGCGTACGTGCTCCAGTCGCTCGCGCTCTTCCCCCACATGACCGCGCGCGAGAACGCGGCCTACGGCGTCGACCCGTCGCTGCCGCGCGCCGAGCGCATGCGCCGCGCCGACGAGGCCCTCGCGCGCTTCGGCGCCGGTCACGTG
>JBDHVF010000811.1:0-4137 GCA_039809605.1 Polyangiales bacterium
ACGACGCGTCGGCCCACCGCGGGCGCGCGTGCGTCGTGCTCGGCGGCGGCGACCGCGCCGTCGAGGCCGCCCTCTCGCTCGCGGCCGAGCCCGGCACGCCGGTGACGCTCGTGCACAGGGGCGTGCGCTTCGACCGGGTGAAGACCGAGAACCGCGAGCGGCTCGACGCGGCCGCGGCGCAGGGGCGCCTGCGCGTGCTCATCGACGCGAAGCTGCGCGCGATCCGCGACGGCGAGGTCGACGTCGCGAGCGGGGCGGGCGCGGTCGAGACGCTCCCCGCCGAGCGGCTCTTCGCGCTGATCGGCAACGACCTGCCGACGGAGTTCCTGCGCAGGGCGGGCATCCCGGTGAAGACGTGGCACGGCGAGGCGCCCGAGTGGTGACCGCCGGTCAGCCCTCGCGTTGAAGCAGCTTCATCACGTCGAGCTCGACCATCACCCCGCAGTCGGGCCGTTTGCCCTCGGGCGCCGAGGCGTGGACCGTCACGCTCATGCCCGGCACCGAGGTCGGCACCGTGACCGCGCCGCCGAGGTCGAGCACCTTGAACGACAGCCCGTCGACGCCCGGCACGGGGATGTCTCTCCCCACGAGCAGCTCGAACGCGCGGCGGCGCGTGGGGTCGGCCCCGACGAGCGCGCCGATCACGCCGCCGCCCACGAGCGCCCCGGCGCCGACCATCGCGACCTTCTCGCCGGCGCCCGCGCGGCCCCACTCGCGCTCGAGCTCGCCGAGCTTCGCGCGCGCCTCGTCGGCGACCTTCGCGAGCAGATCCTTCACCACGGGCGTCGCGAAGATCGCCTGCGAGAGCGTCGCGAGGTCCGCGGGACGCGGCGGCGGAGAGGCTTCTCCCGGCAGCGGCGCGGCGCCCGCGAGCCCGGCCCACGCGGGCGCGTCGAGGGCGAAGTCCGCCGCGGTCCAGTCTCGCAGCGCGGCGCCCGAGTCGAGCCTCGCGCGCAGCGCGGGGATCATCCGCAGCGCGTCGAAGTCCACGCGCAGCGCGTCGTCGAGGAGCCGAGGCCCCCGGTCACCCGTGCTCATCGGAGGCCTTTCTGAGGCACGCCTCGCGCAGCGCGGCGATCGACGGGAGCGCGTCGTCGAGGGGCGGCGCCTCGGGCTCGCGGGGCGCGGAGGTCGCGACCGAGCGCCAGATGCGGGCGCCCACGTCCATGCCCTCGGTCCACCGCAGGGCCGAGGCCCAGAGCAGCTCGGGGCACGCGCCCGGCACCGACGCCGCGGGCATGGTGTCGACGCCCGCGGACTCGAACACGTACTGGCAGAACGACGCCGAGGGCATCGCGACGCCGCGCGCGAGGGGGTTCTCGCCGTCGGGGTCGTAGAAGTACGAGAGCCACGGCCCGAGCCGGCGCCAGAGGGGGTAGCGCGCGCGGTCGCGGTTGGGCTCGAGCGCGGCGCCCAGGATCTCCGCGCGCGCGGCCGAGGCGCCCTCGTAGCGCGTGGAGTGGTGCTTGAACGCGTACGAGACGACGGCGAGGCTCGGGTAGCGGCGCGCGTCGGCGTAGCGCGAGAGCTTGAAGGGCGTGACGCCGTTGCACGCGGGGTCGTGGGCCGCGGGGGCCTCGGGCTCGTGGGTGACCTCGAGGCCGACGGCGTCGCGCCACGAGCCCGTCCAGTCGGCGACGAGCGCGGCGTGCGACCAGCGGCTCGGCAGCGCGTCGAAGCGCGTGCGCGCCTGCGCATGGCGGAGCAGCGCGTGCTCGCGGCTCACGCCCCCGACGAGCAGCACCATGCACACGCGCTCGGAGGCCTCGAGGTCGTGCTCGACGCGTTCGAAGAGCGCGGCGTGCGTGTCGGCCGCGTCGAGCTCGACGACGTTGGTTCTCGGACTGGTGGAGTAGCGCATCGACGGGTCTCCCAACGTTAGCGGTCGCGCAGCACGAACAGGTCATCGGACGCGCACACCGACGTGGCGCGGCGGTCGCTCACGGTCTGGTCGAGGGGGGCGAGCGCGGCGAGCCAGGGCGCGTCGGCGCGCGCGCCGTCGACGAAGCCTCCGCCGACCGACACCGAGGCGCCGCAGGGCTTGAAGCGCAAGACGCCGAAGCTGTTCGGCGACCCGCTCGCGAAGAACCAGTCGGTCGCGTAGGGCGCGCGCGAGAAGTTCGCCGGGGGCCCCGCGAGCGTGACCTTGTCGTCGTCGGGGTCGAGGCCCACCAGCGAGGTCGCCGAGTTCATCGCGCACGAGGCGATGCTGGGCACGTGGCACACGGGCGACGTCACGAACTCATACACACCGCGGCCGCCGGGGAACTCGAGCCGCAGCAGCCGGCTGAAGTGCACGTCGCCCGAGACCACGAGCACGTCGAAGGGCGACTCGCGCAGCGCGTCGAGCAGGCGCTGGTAGTGGCGCTGAAAGCTCGGCAGGTTGTGGTCCATGCGGAGCCCGAACTGGTTGCTGGTCTCGCCCGTCCAGAGGGGCTGGCCGAGCACCAGCACGCGGGGGCCGTCGGGCGCCTCGCGCAGCCACGTGGTGAGCGCGTCGAGCTCGGCCTCGGGCATGAGCCTGGGCGTCGCGTCGTCGACGCGCGTGCGGCGCGTGCGCGAGTCGGCCACGAAGAAGCGCAGCGGCGCGAGGTCGAACGCGTAGCACCGCGCGCCGGGCGTCGACGGCGGGTTGAGCGGAGCTTGAAAGAGGTCGATCGCCTCGTCGGCGGCGGCCCGGTAGTCTTCGAAGTGCTCGTCCCAGCTCCGCGAGAGGTGGGGCTGACGCTCGGGGAAGTCGTTCCAGAACTCGTGGTCGTCCCACGCGGCGCACGAGGGCGCGGCGGCGAGCACCTCGGCGCACGCGCCCCGCGCGAAGTAGTGCGCGTAGCGCTCCGCGGTCTCTTCGTACGCGTCGTCGAAGCGCGTGCTCGACGGCGCGACGTCGACGTAGAGGTTGTCGCCCGCCATCACGCGAAAGAGGCTCCGCTCTCGCCTCGCGACGCTGCGGAGCGCCGCGAGGTGCGCCGACGCGGCGCCCTCGAAGTACCCGAAGAAGCACGACGCCGCGAGGATCGAAGCCCCCTCCCTCGGCAGCGACGTCGGCAGGGTGCTCACGGGCTCGCCGACGCGCGCGCCGTCGACGCGCCACGCGTACTCGGTCGCGGGCGCGAGGCCCTCGACCACGAAGGGGAACACCTCGACGTCGCGCTTCTTCAGGGCCGCGGCCATGCGCGCCGAGGGCGTGCGCACCGCGCGCGGCGTGGCCGCGATGCGCCTCCCGGTGCCCGCCTCGTCGACCGCGACCTTCGGCGCCGAGCCCGGCGGCGCGACCACGATCCCGCGGAGCGAGCGCTGCAACGGCATCCCCGGTATCAGCAACGGCGTTCTCCCATGGGCCCCGCGGCGGAGAGTAGGACGTTCCCCCCGCGCGCATCAACGTTGATGCGCGCCGGCATCAACGTTGATGCGCCCGGCCGCTTGTACCTCGCCGCGCCGGGCGACTACCGTCGCGCCCATGAGGGACCTGCCCTGGCTTCTCGTCTACGGCCGCTTCGTGTGGCCCACGCTGATGCTGTTCGCGGCGGCGATGGGCTGCGCGCTCGCGTGGGTCGAGGCCCGGCGTCGCGGGCGCGAGTCGGTCACGTGGGCGCGCCGCGAGCTGGCCCGTCCCGCCGTCGTGCCCGAGCTCGCCGACGGCGCGCGCGCGGTGATCTCCGGCGTGCTCGTGGTCGACGGAGACGCCCCCGCGGCGTTCGAGTCGGGCCGCGCCGCGGCGGCGACGACGGCGCGCGCCGAGCGCCGCCCCGACTCGTTCAAAGACGCCCTCGACCGCTCGTCGAGCCTGCGCGCCCCCTCGGTGGCGCTGCGCTGCGACGACGGCGCGCTCATCCACCTCGAAGGCCCCGTCGCGGTGCTCGCCGGGTCGCGCGAGACGTGGACGGGGTGCCCCCTGCCGCGCCTCCCCCGCGCGGTGCGAGAGCGCGTCGAGGCCGCCGACGAGGCGGGCGGCGCGATGCTGAGCAACCAGCACGTGGTGCTCGCGTCGGTGGCCGCGGGCGACCGCGTGCTGGCCTTCGGGCGCATCGCGGCCAGGCAGGACATCCGCTCGGTCGCCGTGCGCTGGTCGCTCGTGCCCGCGCCCGAGCCCTCGGCCGAGGCGGGCGACGCGGCGCTCGCGGCCGTGCCCGTGGTGTT
>JBDHVF010000812.1:0-4137 GCA_039809605.1 Polyangiales bacterium
GCCGACGCCTCGCGCGCGCTCGAAGACGCCATCGCGGCCGAGGTGCCCTGGGCCGCCCGCGGCGACGCGCGCTACGCGCTCGCAGACCTGCGGCGCACCGTGGCGGCCTTTCTGCGCCGCTACCTCGAGCTCCGCGGCGCGTGGCGGCTCGACTTCGCCAACGACGCGCCGCCGCGCGAGGGCGCCCGCCCGGTGCGCCTCGCGCTGCCGTCGAAGCGCGTCGCGCACGTCAACCTCGCCCCGGTGTCTCCCCGCGTCGAGACGCTGCGCGCGCAGGGGCCCGCGGGCGAAGAGAGCCTCGCGCTCGTGATGGACCTCAAGCTCGGCTCGACGGCCCCCATGACCAGGCTCCGCGACGCGGGCCTCGACCTCGACGCGGCGCTGGTGCCGACGATCCTCGCGGCGCAGCGCGGGGGCTCGAACGTGGCGGCCTTCGTGCGCCTCTCGCTCACGAAGCCCGAGGGCGAGCTGCTGGCGCGCGACGCCCGCGCCGGCGCGCCCTACGAGGCCCGCGCCACGACGACCGTGGTCACGATCGACCGGGAGCGCCCGCTCGGCGGCTTCGCCGACGTCACGATGCTGCGCGTGGGCGAGGCGCTCGACGCGCTCGCCGAGGAGGGCGCCGAGTACGCGCCCCACGACGCGGCCCGCCGCAAGGAGCTGGAGCGGGCGGGCGCGCGCTCGTGCGAATACTGCGCGATGCGCCTCGGGTGTCGCTTCGAGATGGCGGGAGGCTTCGAATGAGCGAGAACCCTCCGCGGCTGGTGTCCGCGGGCGCCGGCAGCGGCAAGACCTGGCGCATCGTGCAGACGGTGGTCGAGCGCGTGCGCGCGGGCACCTCCATCGACCGCGTCGCGGCCGTGACCTTCACCGAGGCGGCCGCCGCCGAGCTGCAGGAGCGCGTGCGCGCGAGCCTGCTCGCCCAGGGGCTCGACGCCGAGGCCGCGCGCGTCGACGTGGCGGTGATCTGCACCATCCACCGCTTCGCGCTGACGCTGCTGCAGCGCTACCCCCTCGCCGCGGGGCTGCCGCCCGAGCCCGTGGTGCTCGACGAGGAGCAGGCCGCGGCGCTGCGCACGACGCTGCTCGCCGACGCGCTCTTTCGCGACGACGCCCCCGAGGGGCGCGCGCTCCTCGAGCGCTTTCTCGGCCCCGGCGTGGGGCTCTCGGCGCGCGGGTACGGTGACGGGGCCACGCCCGAGGGGCGCCTCGAGGCCCTCGTGCGCGACGTGCTCGAGAAGGGCCGCTCGCTCGCGATGGACGAGGCCGCGCTCGAGCGCGAGGGCGACCGCGCGGCGCGGCGCCTCCTCGACGCGATGGGCCCCGCGGGCGACGCGGAGCTGCTCGACGGCGACCTCTCGCGCGGCCTCGCGCTCGCGTACGCGTACCTCGACAAGAACCCGGTGCCGAAGCGCAAGACCGACGCGGGCCTCTACGACGCGCTGCGCGCGCTGCGCGCCGAGAAGGCCGAGGGGTCGCTCGACGCGGCCCTGCGGGTGACCGACTGCGAGGTGACGAAGGCCACGGAGAAGGACCTCGGCGAGCTCCTCGCGGCGGCGCGCGCGTCGGCCGAGGCGCACCCCGAGCTGCGCGCGCGGCTCGGCGAGGGCGTGCGCGCCGTGTTCAAACTCGCCGCCCGCGTGCTCGCGCGCTACCGCGCCGAGAAGGACCGGATGGGCGCCGTCGACTTCGAAGACATGCAGCTCGCCGCGCTCGACCTCATCACCGCCCGCAGGCCCGGCCGCGAGGCGTACGCGGGGCTCGTCGCGCGGGCGCTGCCGTTCGTGGTGGTCGACGAGTTCCAAGACACCTCGCCGCTGCAGTTCCGGCTCTTCGAAGCGCTGCGCGAGGCGGGCGCCGAGGTCTGCTACGTGGGCGACCTCAAGCAGGCCATCTACGGCTTTCGCACGGCCGACTCGGCGCTCTTCGCGGCGCTGCTCCGCCGCGCCGAGGCCCGCGGGCCCGCGCCCGAGTCGCTCGACCGCTCGCGGCGCTCGCGGCCCGAGCTCGTGGCGTTCGCCAACGCCCTCTTCGGCGCGCTCATGCCGCCCGAGGGCGTCGCCTTCGCGCCCCTCACGGCCGACAACGCCTACGCGCGCGGCGAGTGCCCCAAAGACGGCCCCTCGGTCGACGTGGTGATCCACCCCGCGCGCCCCGCGTCGGTCAAGCACGACGCGGGCGCCGCGCGGGTGATGGAGCTCGTGGCCTCGGCGACGCCCGTCTACGACCGCGCGCTCGGCCGCCCGCGCCCCGCGCGCATGGGCGACGTGGCGGTGCTCGCGCACACGCACCGCGCGCTCGGGCACTGGGCCGAGGCGCTGCGGGCGCGGGGCGTGTCGTCGGTGCTCGCCGCGCGCGGGCTCTTCGAAACGCTCGAGGTGCAGCTCGCGCGCGCGTGGCTGCGCATGCTCGCGTCGCCGCGCGACCGGGGCGCCGCCGCGGCCGTGCTCCTCTCGGAGCTCTACGGCGTGTCGCAGCGCACGATGGTGCGCCTCACGCTCGCGAGGGTGAGCGGCTGGCCGCGCCGCGCGCTGGAGCTGCACGCGAGCGACCCCGCGGCGCTGCCCCTCACGGACTTCGAACGCCGCGCGCTCGCGCGGTGCCGCGACGACCTCGAGGCCGGGCGCGAGGCGCTGCGCCAGCTCCCCCTGCCCGAGGCCGTCGAGCGCGCGCTCGAGCGCGCGGAGATCGCCGACCGCCTCGCGATGCGCCTCGACGCGGCCGCCGCGGCGCAGGTGCGCGCCAACCTCGCCGAGCTCGTCGCCCTCGCGCAGGGCCTCGCCGCGCGGGGCGACGCGGGCCTCGCGCTCGCGGGCGCCACCGGGGCCACGCTCGAGAACTACCTCCTGGCGCTCGAGCGCGAGGAGCGCGGCGACCCGTGGCAGCCCCCCGCGGCCGACGACGCGCCCGACAGCGTGAAGCTCGTGACCGTCCACGCCTCGAAGGGCATGGAGTACCCCATCGTGGTGCTCGACGCGCTCGACGCGAAGCTCGAGGTGCGCCTGCCGCGCGTCGAGGTGCTGCGCCCCGACGAGGCCGCGATGCTCGGCCCCGACGCGCTCTCTGCGAGCGGCGTCGCGCTCGTGCCCGACGTGGGGGTCGACCGCTGGCGCGAGGCCTTCCGCGGGCTCTTCGACGGCGAGGCGCGGCAGCGGCAGGAGTGGCTGCGCCTGCTCTACGTGGCCGTCACGCGGGCGCGCGACCACCTCGTGGTGATGTGGCCCGAGGAGTCGAAGGGTGGCTCCACGGTCTACGTGCGCTCGCTCGTGGCCGCGCACGAGGCCCCGTCGCCCTCGTCGCCGACGTGGCTCGGTCAGCCCGTGCGCGTGACCTCGGTCGCGAAGCCCGAGGCGGGGCCCGACGAGGCCGAGGCGCCCGCGAAGCCTTCGGTCGACCTGTCGGCGTGGCGCGCGCTCGCCGAGCTCGACGCGCCCGAGGCGCCCGAGGCGCCGCTGCACGAGGTGGCGCCGAGGCTCGCGCGGGTCTCTCCGTCGGAGCTCTGTCAGGTGGCCGACTGCGCCGAGGTGCCCAGGCTCGCCCGCTTCGCGCGGGGGGTGCGGCACGAGCTCGCGCGCCACGACGGGGCGCCCGTCGCGACGACGCCCGTGCCCGACGCCCGCGCGGCGCGCCTCGCGCTCGGTCACGGTCTCCCGCCCGCGCGCGTGGGCGAGCTCGTGCACGCGGCGGTCGAGCGGGCGCGGCTCGTCGACGCGGGCGAGCGCGACGACCGCGCGCTGGCGGCGCGGGTGCTCGAGCGGCACGGCGAGGTCGAGCACCGCGACGCGATGGCCGCGCTCATCGTCGACACGCTCGCGAGCCTTCGCGGCGTGGCCGCGGCGCTCGGCGCCGTCGACGAGCCCGCGAGCGAGGTGCCCTTCGTGATCGACCTCGGGGGCACCTCGCTGCGCGGCGTGGTCGACCTCGTGGTGCGCGCCCGCGACGGTCTGCACGTGGTCGACCTGAAGACGCACCCGCTCGCGCGCGACGACCTCTCGCGCTGGGCGGCGTACTACCGCCCGCAGCTCGACGCGTACGCGCTGGCGGTCGAGCGGCTCACGGGCGAGGCCGTGGCGGGCCGTCACCTCGCGGTGCCCGCGGCGGGTTCGCTCGTCACGCTGCCCGGTCCCTTCGTCGCCG
>JBDHVF010000813.1:0-4134 GCA_039809605.1 Polyangiales bacterium
CGTGTCTGCAAGCTCATCCCGGAGCTCCTACGAAACCAGACGCATGTTCAGCAGGGGCGAAGTTGGGCGCGTAGCCGATCGAGAGCACAGGTTCCCAGCGTTGAAACGCTTTGCCCAACGGGCTCCATGAGCGAAGCGCTCTCGACATGCTCTCACCTTCTGGCCCCTCGCCCCCGCGGCGGGGGCGAGGTTGGGAGTGGGGGCCGCGCGAGTCAGGCCATGCAGTGCAACGACTCACCCCCATCACCCTCCGATGGTTCCCGTTGCGCCGCGCGCCCGGTGAGGGTAACCACGACGGCGCATGGCAGCAGACCTCCTGGACCGCCGTTTTCTCGCCGTGATCGGCAAGGGCGGCACCGGCAAGACCACCGTCGCCGCGGCGCTCGCGGTGCTCGCTGCGTCGCGCGGCAAGCGCGTGCTCGTCGCGATGACGCAGGCCCGCGAGCGCATGAGCGCCATGCTCGAGACCGAGGTCATCGGGTCCGACGTCATCAACATCATGCCGCGCATCGACGCGGTGAACATGGACCCCGAGGTCGCCCTCGACGAGTACGGGGTCATGGTGCTCAAGGTCCGCGCGCTCTACAAAGCCGTGATGGACAACCGCGCGGTGAAGGGCTTTCTGCGCGCGGTGCCCGGCATGGACGCGTGGGCGATGCTCGGCAAGGCCCTCTACCACGTGAAGCAGAAGGACGAGACCGGGGCCAACGCGTACGACCTGGTGATCCTCGACTCGCCCGCGACGGGGCACGGGCTCCAGATGCTCCGCGTGCCGCAGGTGATCGCCGACGTGGCGCCCGCGGGCCTCCTGCGACGCGAGGCCGACGAGGGCCTGGCGATCCTTCGAGACCCGAGGCGCGCGGGCGCCGTGGTGGTCACGCTCGCCGAGGAGATGCCCACGGCCGAGACCGAGGAGCTCATCGCGGCGCTGCAGAACGACGTGAAGATGCCGCTCGCGCGGCTGGTGATCAACAACGTGCTGGCGCCGCTCTTCTCGAAGGTGCCCATCGCGCAGAGCGAGGCGGCCGCGTCGGTGCTCGGCCGCTCCGACGCGCTCTCGGCCGTGGCCCGCGCGGGCGTCGCGCGCGCCCACCGCGAGGACCTCCAGCGCAGGATGATCGAGCGCCTCGCGAAGCTGCCGGGGCAGAAGGTCATCCTCCCGTCGCTCGCGGTCGAGCGGATGAAGCGCACCGAGATCGAGCTCCTCGCGAAGGGCCTGGGCGCGGTGTAGCCGCGCGACGGCGACCCACGCACCCACCGGAAGGACAGCGACGCATGGAAGACCTCTTCAACCCCACGCCCGAGCACCGCGCGCTGCGGCAGACGCTCCGCCGCTTCGCCGAGACCGAGGTCGAGGCGCAGGCCGCCGCGCACGACCGCGACGAGTCGTTCAACCTCCCGCTCTTTCGCCGCCTCGGCGACCTCGGCGTGCTCGGGCTCACCGTCCCCGCGGAGTTCGGCGGCGCCGGCATGGACGCCGTCGCCGTCGC
The DNA here is from genome assembly GCA_039809605.1 of Polyangiales bacterium. Lineage (GTDB taxonomy): Bacteria > Myxococcota_A > Polyangia > Polyangiales > CAISKJ01. Next base: position 1,491 of record JBDHVF010000813.1, read on the forward strand.
CCTCGCCCACGAGGAGCTCGCCGCGGTCGACCCGGGCTTCACCCTCGCGTACCTCGCCCACGCGCTGCTCTTCGCGAACAACCTCGCGGTCAACGGCAGCGACGCGCAGCGGTCGCACTACCTCCCCGACGCGTGCTCGGGCGCGCGCGTGGGCGGCATGTGCATGAGCGAGCCGGGCGCGGGAACCGACGTGCTCGGCATGCGCACCACGGCCGTGCGCCGCGGCGACCGCTACGTGCTCAACGGCGCCAAGATGTGGATCACCAACGGCGCCGTGAGCGAGACCGAGCTCGGCGACGTGTTCCTGGTGTACGCGCGCGTCGAGGGGGCGCCGCGCAACCAGCTCTCGATGTTCATCGTCGAGCGGGGCTTCGAGGGCTTCTCGCTCGGCCAGAAGATCAAGGACAAGCTCGGCATGCGCGCCTCGACCACCGCGGAGCTGGTGTTCGAAGACTGCCAGGTGCCCGCGGCCAACCGCGTGGGCGAGGAGGGCGAGGCGACGCTCCACATGATGCGCAACCTCGAGATCGAGCGCATGGGCCTCGCCGCGATGTCGCTCGGCATCGCGCGCCGCTCGATCGAGGAGATGAACCGCTACGCCTCGGAGCGCAAGTCGTTCGGCCAGCCGCTGCGGGACTTCGGCCAGGTGCAGCGCCACATCGCCGAGAGCTACGCGGAGTACATGGCGGGCCGCGCGTACGTGTACGCCACCGCGGCGAGGCTCGACCTGCGCAAGCCCGGCCAGCGCCTCGACTCCGACGGCGTGAAGCTCTACTGCGCCACGATGGCCAAGAACGTGGCCGACCGCGCGATCCAGGTGCTCGGCGGCTACGGCTACGTGGGCGAGTACCGCGTCGAGCGGCTCTGGCGCGACGCCAAGCTGCTCGAGATCGGCGGCGGCACCCTCGAGGCCCACCAGAAGAACATGACCCGCGACCTCGCGCGCATCGACAAGCTCCCGTAGACCTGAGCCATCCCCTCGATTCCCAGCAAGAAATCGAGGGGATGCTTCAGCCCGTAGACCCGACGGTGATGGGGTGACTCGACGACGCGGTGGGGTAACTGTGCGCGACTCGCTCGCGCCCGGGGTTACGCCTGCGTCGATGGGCTCACTTGACGAGGCTAACCCCGGGCTACTTTCGGGGTGACCGCGCCTGCGCGCGGTCGCCGGTCATTGCGAAATTCGTCTTGTTTCTTCGAGCAATCGAGTCATCAGCATGGTGCGACCCGGCGAAGGCCGGGTCACCCCGAAAGTAGCCCGGGGTTAGCCTCGTCAGGCGGGCCCATCGACGCAGGCGTAACCCCGGGCGCGGGCGAGTCGCGATCGGTGGGGTAACTACGCGGCTGGTTACCCCATCGCGCACCCGACGCCGCGCTGGACGCTGCCCGACGCGCGGCGGTAGCGTCGACCCATGATCCCTCCGCAGAGCCAGGGTGGCGCTCGGGTGGCGGCTGGTACGCCCCTGCGCCGTGTGGTCTTTCCGAACGACCCTTCGGCGCCGGCGCCGTCCGAGCGGCTCATCGGAGTCATCGTCACGGTGCACGACGCGTCCAGCTACGACCCGCTGTTCCGTGAGTACAAGCAGGAGTCCGTCGATGGGCGCGTGAGCGTGTGGGAGTGCGGCACCGCGGAGCTCGCGCCCATCCTCGACCGCTTGCAGGAGCGCTCGTCGCCCGACGCGTCCGGCGCCGTGCGCGACCTCGCGTCGGAGCTCGACGCGGTCGGCGCCGACAACGCGGTGTTCAACTGGGAGTGCTGCGGCGCGTGCAGCGACGCGGGCTTCGCCGACACCCCGCTCGTGGCGCGGGCGATCGAGGTGCTGCTCTCGCGCGGTCACACCCTGATGTTCTCGGACTTCAGCCTCAAGGCGCTGATCGGCGCGTGGTCGCGCGGCGAGGCGCTGCGCTCGCTCGGACGGTGTCCCCTGGTGAGGCTCGGCGATTTCTCGTCCACGTTCGAGCTCGGGTTCGACCCCGTTGCGCTCCAGCAGTGCGGCTCCGCGCAGCTCGAGCGCGTGGGCGCGCTCTGCGAGAGCGGCGAGGCCACCGTCGCCGCGCTCGGAGGAACGATCGCGTACACCGTCGACCACGCCGCGGTCGACGCTTCGCGCTACGGCCTCGAGGTGCTCACCGTGGTCACGAAGTACGAGGGACAGCCCGCGCTCTCGCGGTACGCCGAGGCCCTCGGCGGGAGCCGCGTCTGCGCGGCCGGGCAGCGCAGCGGCGCCGCGGGCCACGTGCGCCTGACGCTCCCCAACGGAGGCGCGCTGCTGCTCTCGTGCGGGCACTGGGTCGAGCTGGTGCGCCTCGATGTCACCGCCGAGCGCATGCTCCAGGTGGCCGAGCAGACCTACGGGCAGGAGAGGAGGCGGGCCATGGAGGTCGCCGTCGCAGCGGCCGCCCCCGCCGCCCGCGAGCAGCTCGTGCAGGAGTACGCCAGGAACATCGTGGTGCAGAGCTCGCCGGGGCGTACGAAGAAGGGCTAGTCAGAAACCTCCTGCGCAGGTTTCATCCCCGGGGGTCCGACGCAGTTCGGTGCCCAGCTGATACCAACCGCAGGTCAATCTGGGCCGCTTTCGCGGAGCCCCCACCCCCGCTGCCGCGCGCCCCGCCCCCGCGGAGCGAGGGCGTGGCTGAGCGTAGG
>JBDHVF010000814.1:0-4118 GCA_039809605.1 Polyangiales bacterium
AGCGCACCGCCGTTGCCCGCCGCGCGCAGGTCGCGCACGCGCACCTGGTGGCCCTCGAGGGTCATCGTGCGCCCGCGGAACTCCTGCGCCACGAGGCGCGTCACCTCGTCGAAGCCCACCGACGCGTCGAGCGTGACGCGAAAGCCGTCGCCCCCCGCGGGCGCACCCGGCGCGAGCGGCGGCAGCGGCCGCGGAGCGCTCTCCGTGGGTGCGCCCGCGACCACGTGGGGCCGCGCCGAGATGCCCACGCTGGCGCGCACCACCGAGGGGTCGAGCGCGAGCGGGCCGGCGAAGACCGCGTCGGGGTCGATCGACATCCAGAAGCCGTCGCCGAGCTCGACGGGGGTGTTGAGCTGCGCCCACATGCGCTCGCCCATCGGGCGCAGGTCGCCGCGCTCGGTGATGTCGCGGTCGAGGCGCGCGGTGGCCTCGGCCACCTGCTGCGCGACGAGGCCCGCGACGAAGCCCGACACGTCGACGCGAAAGGGCGTGAGCTCGCAGCGGTCGAGCACGCGCGGCGGGGCGGGCGTGGTCTCGGCGACGAGCCTCCACGACGGGTCGAGGCGCAGCGCGGTGTCGGTCGCGACCACCACGCGACGCGGCGACTCGCCGACCCCGCAGCTCGCCACGGGCTGACACCCACCGGAGAGGAACGGGATGGGGATGCCCAGCGGCGCCCCCACGCACGCCTCGGCCGACAGCTCGAGCACCGTCTCGGCGTGCAGCGACCCCTCGCGCGCTTCGAAGCGAAAGGGCGCGCGGCGCACCTGATAGCGCACGGCCACGGGCAGCGGGCCGATGCTCCGGTACTGGCCTCCCGTGTCGACCGTGGTGGGCACCTGCGCGTCGAGCGCGCGCAGCGTCTCGCGCACGTCGGCCGCGAGGGGCACGTCGAGGCGCGAGGCGCCGAGCGGCGGCAGCGGCGCGCCGGGGCCTCCGGGCGCGGGCTGCGGGATGTGGAGCGTGTGCGCGCAGGCGGGCAGGGCCAGCGCGGCGAGGGCGGTGAAGACGTTGCGTCGCACGACGAGAGGATACGTCGTTGACGGCCGCGTCGTGGCGTGATCCCGTAGCGGCTCGCTGCCGGGCATCGTCATCTTCGACCGCCGCGGGCGCATCCGCTGGCTGGGCCACGGCGCGAGCATCAACGCGTGGCGCTACCAGATCGACGCCATCCTCGACGGCGTCGCCGAGGAGCCCGACGGGGGGATGTAGCGCCGGAGCGGTCGCAGCGACCGCGGCGACCGCGGTACGGGGGGAAGACCGAGCGCGCGAGCGCGACCGGGACGCCCGCCGATGGAATCGTCCGAGGGGCGTGTCGATTCCTCGATGGCACGGGCGGGGACGCCGCACCCACGAGGGTGAAAGGGAGCCGCCATGAAGACCCTGCCCCCGCTGATTTCGCTCTGCCTCCTGAGCGCCTGCTACGACCGCGTCGACGTGGTCGCGAGCGACGTGCCCGCCTCCGAGACCGCCAGCCCGCTCACCACCGCCGACGGGGGCGCGTGCGGCGCCACGGTGCCCACGCTCCACTCGCCGACGCGCGCCCCGCTCCGCCCGGACGGCTGCGCCCCGGCGCCTGCCCCGTTTCACACCGAGATGGCCGGGACGGAGATCGACTGCACCGTCATCGAGACGTCGCCGTCGGGCGCAACCGTGACGTGCGACGCCGCGCGAGGCCGCCATCGGTACAGGGAGCGAGACTGCTTCGTCGACCAGGTCCCGCTCCCGCTCGGAGCCCTGGCGCCGACCGCGGGGCATGGGTTCTTCGCGCACCTGGCCGTCGAAGGGTGCCCGACGCAGATCCTGTTCACCTCGGGCGACGAGCCTCGGGCGGGCGTGACGCCGCTCCTCGAGTGCGCGCGGAGCCAGACCCCGGACCACACCGTCGTCCCCGCGGCCTGCCACCTGCCGGTCGGCGCGCGGTGCCACCCCACGCGCCCCTACGACGGCGACACGTGCGCGGGGCGGTCACCTTCGTGCTTCCAGGGCACGGAGCAGTACCTCGAGACGAACAACCCCGAGTGCGCGCAGGGAGCGTGTCTGGTCGACCGCTACGCCGAGGCCTCCGACCCGACCGGAGCCCGCGCCGACAGCATCGGCTGCACCTGCCGCTGCGCGGGGCTCCCCGGCGTCACCGACGGCCTCGACCCTTCGACGCTCTGCGCGTGCCCCTCGGGGTACTCCTGCGAGCCCATCGCGGGCCCGGCCTACGGCGCCGCCGCGGGGTCGTACTGCGTACGAATGCGTTGACCGAGAGAGACTGTACCCCCGCATGAAGACGCCGCTCGCCGCCGCCGTGTCACTGCTCGCCGCGCTCCACGCGACGAGCGCCGAGGCCACGGTGCGCCTCGACCTCGTGCGGGGCGACGGCGCCGACGCCTGCGCCGACGGCGCGCGGGTGGAGCGGGAGGTCGTCCGTCGGCTCGGCCAGGACCCCTTCGCGAGCGACCCCGAGCGCTTCATCGAAGCCGTGCTCTCGCGCGACGGCCCGACGTGGTCCGCGCACGTTCGAATCCGCGACGCGTCGGGCGACCTCCTGGGCGCGCGCACGCTCGCCAGCGACGCTCCGACGTGCGACCCGCTCGTCGAGGCGCTGGCCCTCGCGCTCGCGCTCGCGATCGACCCCGCGGCCGACGTCGCCGACGACGCCGCAGCGCCGCCTCCCTCCGACTCGCCGCCGCCCCCTCCGCCCGCGGCGGCCGAGACGATCCCGCCCCGCGCGCCGCGGCACACGACGCGTCACGGCGTGGTCGTCGGCGTGCGCGCGGTGGGGGCGTGGGGCGTGCTCCCCGAGACGTCGCCCGGCGCCGCGCTCCGCGCGGAGCTGTCGCTCTCCCGCCGCTGGCGCGCTCGCCTGGAGGGCCGCTGGCTCTCGGAGGCCGCGACCGGCCCGAACGCCGGGTGGCGCGTCGGGGTGACGTCGGCGCACGCGGGCGTGTGCGCCGCGCCCGTGCTCGGCCCGTCGCTCGCGCTCGACGTGTGCGCCGCGCTCGGGGTCGGCGCGATGCACGTCTCGGTCGACGGCGCCGCGGGCACGAACACGGGCGACCACCTCTGGTCCGTCGTGGAGGCCGGGCCGCGGGTGCGGTGGCGCCCCGTCGCGTGGCTCGAGCTCGACGCCGACGCGTCCGCGGGCGCCGCGCTCGTGCGGCACGCGTTCGGGGTCGCCGGCGAGGCGGCGCCGCGCTTCGATCCGGGCGTGCTGTCGGTGAGCGCGGGGCTCGGCGCGGCGGTGGCGCTGCCATGAACCCGAGCCCGCAGTCGCACGTCGACGGGGCGCAGGTCGGCGCCGCCCCCGAGGTCGACGTCACGCGCGTGGTGCTCGACCACGGCCGCTTCGTGTGGCTCACGCTCCAGCGCTTCGGCGTGCGGGGCACCGACCTCGAAGACGTCACGCAGGAGGTGTTCCTCGTGGTGCACCAGCGGATCCACACGTGGGAGGGCGCGGGCAGGATCACCTCGTGGCTCTACGGCATCTGCCTGAAGGTCGCCGCCGCGCACCGGCGGAGGGCGTGGGTGCGCCGCGAGGTGGTCACCGACGAGGGCCCCGAGGCCGTCGACGACGACGCGGTGAGCCCCGAGCAGTCCGCGGCGAGGCGGCAGGCGCGGGCGCGCCTCGACGAGATCCTCGACGGGATGAGCCTCGAGCGCCGCGCGGTGTTCGTGATGTTCGAGGTCGACGCGATGTCGTGCGACGAGATCGCGGCCACCATCGGTGCGCCGCTGGGCACGGTGTACTCGCGGCTCCACGCCGCGCGGCAGGAGTTCGAACAAGGGCTGCGCCGGATGCAGGCGCGGGCGCGAGGTGCACGATGAACCCGCCGCGGCGATGGCTCGACGATCCGGCGCAGGCGCCCGACGGCGCGCTCGACCTGCTGCGAGGGGCGAAGCCCTCCGAGGCGCCCTCCCCCGAGGCCCTCGCGCGCGTCGCCGACCGCGTCGCGGCGGCCTCCACCTGGAGCGCCCCGTGGAGCGGCTCGCTCGGGTGGAAGTCCCTCGGCGCGCTCGTGGGCGTCGCCTCGCTCGCCGCGGCGCTCGCGCGCCACCCCGCGCCCGCCCCCCACCACGCCGCGCCCCCCGCGTCGTACGCCGCGCGCACGCTCATCACGGAGCCCATC
>JBDHVF010000815.1:0-4114 GCA_039809605.1 Polyangiales bacterium
CCAGGCCGCGGCGCTGCGGGCGGCGCAGGCGCGCGAGCCCATCGCGACGGTGGGCGCGGGCGTGCACCCCGCGCGGCTCACGGTGCGGGGCGACGGCTCGGCCGAGCGCGACGCGCGCTTCGAAGAGGCGCTGCGGGTGGCGCGCGCGCTCGCCGACGCCGCGCGCAGCCGCGTGCTGGCGAGCGACGCGGTGGCCGCCGCGGGCTCGGACCACTTCGAGTGCGTGCCAGTGGCCGAGGGCGCGGTGCTGGTCAAGGGCGAGCTCGCCCCCGCGCGGCGCCGCGTGGCCGGGCGCAAGGAGCTCTTCAAGCTCTTCGGGGAGCTGCTCGCCAAGGCCGCGAACGAGGGCGCGCAGGCGGTGAGCGTCACGGGCGCGCCGGGCGTGGGCAAGACGCGCTTTCTCGAAGAGGTTGTCTACCGGCTGCGCAAGATGGGGCACCCGGTGGTGTGGTTCGGCGCGCGGTGCCTCTTTCACGACCGCGAGGTGCCGCTGGCCGCGGTGCAGTCGATGCTGCGCGCGGTGCTGGGCATCGACGAGGCCGACGGCGACGAGGCGGCGCGAGAGCGCGCGGGGAGGCTCCGGGACTTCAGGCTCACGCCCGACGAGATGCTCGCCGCGGGGAGCCTGCTCGGCGTGGTGAGCGCGGGCGGCGACGCGGCGCCGGTGCCGTCGCGGTCGCTGCGGGGCGCGCTCCAGAAGATCGTGAAGGGCGCGGCGTCGGGGCAGGTGACGGTGTTCGCGTGGGACTGCGCCGAGCACATGGACGAGCCCACGCGCGCGCGGCTCATGGACCTCTTGCGCGACGCGGCCCGCGCGCCGGTGCTGTTCCTCGTCGCGGGCAGGCCCGGCAGGCCGTGGCCCTGGGAGAGCCTCTCGACGCACCACCGCATCGCGCTCGCGCCGCTCGACGTCGACGAGGCGGCGACCCTCGTGGCCCTGCGCCTGGGCAACCTCGCGCCGCCCGAGGAGCTCGTCGAGGAGCTCCAGACCCGCTGCGGCGGCAACCCCTTCTACATCGAGGAGTACCTCAAGGCCTGGCAGCAGCAGGGCGCGGTGACCGTCGAGGGCGACCTCGTGCGCTTCACCCCGCCCGAGACCGTGGCGGTGCCGCGCACGGTGCGGGGCCTGGTGGCGAGCAGCATCTCGCACCTCTCGCCCGCCGAGCGGAGGCTGCTCCAGGTGGCGTCGGTGTTCGGCATGCGCTTCCGCCACGACCAGCTCGCCGAGGCCGCGGGGCTCGACACGGTGACCTTCAACGCCGCGCTGGGGTCGCTCTCGGCCGCGGGGCAGCTCGAGTCCGCGGGGCCCGGCGAGTCCCGCTTCGCGAGCGAGATCCTGCACGACGTGCTCTACGACGGCCTCGCGCCCGACGTGCGCCGCGCGCTCCACGGCGCGGTGGGCGAGGCGCTCGAGGCGCACGCCGACGGGCACCTTCCCATGCTCTCGGAGCGCATCGCGCACCACTATCGCCAGGCCGGGCAGCGCGAGCGCGCCGCGGAGATCGTCGCGAAGGCGAACAACCCCCGCGCGTATTGACCGCGCGGCCGTGCATGCCCTACAGGGTGGCGCATGCCCGACCGGAACGCCCCCTCCTCCCCGCTCGACGCCGCAGACACCTTCGCCCGCCGCCACATCGGACCCCGCGACGCCGACGCCGCCGAGATGCTCTCGGCGCTCGGCCTCCCCTCGCTCGACGCGCTCACCGACGAGACCGTGCCCGCGTCGATCCGCCTCGCGCGCCCGCTCGACATCGCCAGGGGCGCGCCGCGCGGCGAGCACGAGCTGCTCTCCGAGCTCCGCGCGATCGCGCGCGAGAACAAGGTCTTCCGGTCGTTTCTGGGCATGGGCTACCACGGGTGCGTCACGCCCGCGGTGATCCAGCGCAACGTGCTCGAGAGCCCCGGCTGGTACACGCAGTACACGCCCTACCAGGCCGAGATCTCGCAGGGCCGCCTCGAGGCCCTCTTGAACTTTCAGACCGTGATCGCCGACCTCACGGGGCTGCCGCTCGCGGGCGCGTCGCTGCTCGACGAGGGCACCGCCGCCGCCGAGGCGATGGCCATGTGCCTCTCGATCGCGGGCGGCCACGACCAGCCCCGGCGCGTGTTCTTCGCCTCGCGCGACTGCCACCCGCAGACCCTCGCGGTGCTGCGCACGCGCGCGGCGTCGCTCGGCGTCGAGCTCGTGGTGGGCGACCGCGACGCGCTCGAGGGCGCCCTCGACGCCACCCTCTGCGGCGCGCTGGTGCAGTACCCCACCACCGACGGCCGCGTCGAGGACTGCCGCGGCCTCTGCGAGAAGGTGCACGAGGTGGGCGCGCAGGTGGTGGCCGCCACCGACCTGCTCGCGCTCGCCCTCCTCACGCCGCCGGGCGAGTGGGGCGCCGACATCGCCGTGGGGTCGAGCCAGCGCTTCGGCGTGCCCATGGGCTACGGCGGCCCGCACGCGGCGTTCATCGCCACGCGCGCCGAGCACGCGCGGCGCATGCCCGGGCGCATCATCGGCGTGTCGCGCGACGCGCACGGCGCCGTGGCCTACCGCATGGCGATCCAGACGCGCGAGCAGCACATCCGCCGCGAGCGCGCCACGAGCAACATCTGCACGGCGCAGGCGCTGCTCGCGATCATGGCGGGCTTCTACGCCGTCTACCACGGGCCCGCGGGCCTGCGGCGCATCGCCGAGCGCGTGCACGCCTACGCGGCGGTGTTCGCCGAGGGCGCGCGCAGGCTCGGGCACGAGGCCACGCCGGGGCCCTTCTTCGACACGGTGCGCGTCGAGGTCGCCGGCGGCGCGTCGATGAAGGTGATGGCCGAGGCGCTGCGGCGCGGCGTCAACCTCCGCGACTACGGCGACGGCTCGCTCGGCGTGAGCCTCGACGAGACCGTGACGCGCGCCGACCTCACCGACCTCTTCGACTGCTTCAACGTCTCGGGCGGCCACGGCACCGTGAGCTTCACGCCCGACGAGCTCGCGGCCGAGGTCGACCTGACCTTCGCGGCCCCCTTCGCGCGCAGGAGCGCGTACCTCACGCACCCGGTCTTTCACCGCTACCACAGCGAGACCGAGCTCCTGCGGTACATCACGAGGCTGCGCGACCGCGACCTGTCGCTCGCGCACTCGATGATCCCGCTCGGGTCGTGCACGATGAAGCTCAACGCCACGAGCGAGATGCTCCCGGTGACGTGGCCCGAGTTCGCGGCGCTGCACCCCTTCGCCCCGGCCGACCAGGCGCGGGGCTACGCGCGGGTCTTTCGCGACCTCGAGCGCTGGCTCGCGGAGATCACGGGCTTCGCCGCGGTGAGCCTGCAGCCCAACGCGGGCTCGCAGGGCGAGTACGCGGGGCTGCTGGTGATCCGCGAGTACCACCGGAGCCGCGGCGAGGCGCAGCGCGACGTGTGCCTGATCCCCGACTCGGCGCACGGCACCAACCCCGCGAGCGCCGCGGTGGCGGGCCTGCGCGTGGTGCCGGTCAAGTGCGACGAGCGCGGCAACATCGACCTCGGCGACCTCGCGGCGCAGGCCGAGAGGCACGCCCGCGACCTCGCGTGCGTGATGGTGACCTACCCCTCGACGCACGGGGTGTTCGAAGAGGGCATCCGCGAGCTCTGCGACGTGGTGCACCGCCACGGCGGTCAGGTCTACATGGACGGCGCCAACCTCAACGCCCAGGTGGGCCTCTGCCGCCCCGGCGACATCGGCGCCGACGTGTGCCACGTGAACCTGCACAAGACCTTCTGCATCCCGCACGGCGGCGGCGGGCCGGGCATGGGCCCCATCGGCGTGGCGGCGCACCTCGCGCCCTTCCTCCCCGGCCACCCGGTGTCGCCGCCCGCGTCGTCGGGCGAGCGCGCGATCGGCCCCGTGTCCGCGGCGCCGTACGGCAGCCCGTCGATCCTGACGATCTCGTGGGTGTACATCGCGCTCATGGGCGCCGAGGGGCTCCGGCGCGCGACGCAGGTGGCCATTCTCAACGCGAACTACATGGCGAAGCGCCTCGCGGGGCACTACCCGGTGCTCTACACGGGCGCGAAGGGGCGCGTGGCGCACGAGTTCATCATCGACCTGCGGCCCTTCGAGAAGCCCACGGGCGTCAAGGCCGAGGACGTCGCCAAG
>JBDHVF010000816.1:0-4109 GCA_039809605.1 Polyangiales bacterium
CTGCGCTCGGCGCGCGCGGGCCGCCGGGTGCGCCTCGCCGCCGCGGCCGCGCTCGCGGCGCTGCTCGCCGCCGCGATGGTGTACGTTCCCGACTGGATCAACGGGCGCGACGACGCGCGGGTGTACCTCGGCGGGCTGGCGCTGATCGCGCTGCTCGCCGCCGACGCGTGGGCGGCCGTGCGCTGGCTCTCGCAGAGAGGCTGAAGAGAACCGACGATGGCAACCACACCGTACCGCTCCGGCAACCTCTCGCAGGGCGCGAAGTCGTTCGCGCGCAGCGCGCTCATCACCCTCGCGGTGCTCGTGGCCGCGTGCGTGGTGGGCTCGGCGAGCTGCACCCGCGTCGACCCGGGCCACGTGGGCATCCGCGTCAAGCTCGCGGGCAGCCAGCGCGGCGTGCAGAACGCCCCCATCGTCACGGGCTGGGTGGCCTACAACCCGCTCACCGAGCTCATCGTGGAGTTCCCCACGAGCGTGCAGAACATCGTGTGGACGCGCGACACCCACGAGGGCTCGCTCACCGACGAGTCGATCACCTTCGCGTCGAGCGAGGGCGTGAGCGTGAACGCCGACGTGGGCCTGGCGTTTCACATCGAGCCCGACAAGGCCCCGCGGCTCTACGCGCGCTTTCGCCAGCGCGACGTGATGATCCTCGCGCACGGGTACGTGCGCAACGTGGTGCGCGAGGCCATCAACGAGACCGCCTCCGAGATGCCCGTGCAGGAGATCTACGGCGCGGGCAAGACGCGGCTGCTCAACGAGAGCCACCGCAAGGTCGCCGACCGGCTGAGCGCCGACGGATTCGTGATCGACCAGCTCACGTTCAACTCCGCGCTGCGCCTGCCCGACAACGTCGTGGCCGCCATCAACCGCGCGATGGAGGCCACGCAGAACGCCATCCAGGCCGAGAACCGCGTGCGGCAGATCCGCGCCGAGGCCGACCAGCAGATCGCCGCCTCGCGCGGCGAGGCCGAGGCCGCCCGCCAGCGGGCCAGCGGCGAGGCCGACGCGCTGCTCATCCGCGCGCGCGCCGAGGCGCAGGCCAACGAGATCATCCGACTCTCGATGACCCCCGCGGTGATCCAGTACCGCGCCCTCGAGCGCTGGGACGGCCACCTCCCCGTGGTCAACAGCGGCCAGATCCCCATGCTCACCATGGACACCGCGCAGATCCTCGCGATGCCCGAGGCCGAGCGGCGCGCGAGGCTTCAAGAACTCCTCCGCGCGCAGCCCTCGGGCAACGCCGCGCAGCCCTCGGGCAACGCCCCGCAGCAGGCGCCCGCGCAGCCGCAGATGCAGCCCACCGCCCCCCCGCAGCCGTAGGGTCATGGACGCGCCGCGCCCGAGGCCCCATGACTCCGCGGCGATGGCCATCCGACTCGGCGCAGCCCCTGTTTCCGACGACCCCGTCGACGCGCTCCTCGCGTGCCACGCGCGCATCCGATCGTTCTCGGACCTCGCCGTGAAGCTCGCGCGCGCGACGGACTACGGCCTCGCCGAGCGCCGCGAGGCGGCGGGGCGCGTGGTGCGGTACTTCACCGAAGCGTTCCCCAAGCACGTCGACGACGAGAACGAGTCGGTGCTCCCGCGGCTGCGGGGGCGCTCGCCCGAGCTCGACGCGGCCCTCGACGCCATGGCCCGCGAGCACGACGAGCACCTGCCCTCGGTGCGCGCGCTCGTGGCGCGCTGCGAGCGCTTCGACGCGCCCGACGGCGCCGTCGACGAGGCCCTCGCCGCCGAGGCCGCCGCGCTGCGCGCCGCCCTCGAGGCGCACCTCGCGGCCGAGGAGGCGGTGATCCTCCCGGCGCTGCGCGCGCTGCTCACGGCCGACGAGCGCGCGGCGCTGCGCTCCGAGTTCGCCGCGCGTCGCGCCCCGAAGACCTGACGGACGTCACGCCGAGCGCGGCACCTGCACCGTCGGCGCGGTGGCGACCTCCACCGCCGCGCGCGGGGGCTTCATGCTCTCGCCCACGGGCGCGCGCTCGGGCTTCCACGCGCCCGCCGCGGAGCAGCGGGCGAGGGCGTCGGCGAGCTCCAGGGCGTCGGCCGGGCGCGCGTCGGGCTGCTTCTCGAGGCAGCGCATCACGACGGCCTCGACGTCGGGGGCGATGGGCCGCTTCGCGAGGGCGCTCGGGGGCGTGACGGGCTCGTTCAGGTGCGCCACCAGCAGCGCGAAGACGTTCTGGCCTTCGAAGGGCGTGCGGCCCGTGAGCAGAAAGTAGAGCACGGCGCCGAGGGCGTAGACGTCGGCGCGCGGGGTCACGGGCTCGCCGCGGGTGATCTCGGGCGCGATGTACGCGGGCGTGCCCGCGATGGCGCCGGTCTTCGTGAGGTGGGCGCCGCCCTCGTCGGCCGCGCGGCGCACGATGCCGAAGTCGAGCACCTTCACGAAGTCGCGCTCGCCGCCCGCGACGGTGACGAAGAGGTTCTCGGGCTTCACGTCGCGGTGCACCATGCCGCGGGCGTGCGCCTCGGCGAGCGCCCGCGCGGCCTGCGCCACGAGGTACACCGCGCGCTCGGCCGGCAGCGGGCCCTCGCGCGCCACGAGCTCGACGAGGTTCTCGCCGCGCAGGAGCTCCATGGCGTAGTAGGTGATGCCGTCGTCGGTGACGCCGTAGTCGAAGACGCGCACGGTGTTGGGGTGCGTGAGCTCGGTCATCGCGCTCACCTCGCGCTCGAAGCGCGCGGCGGCCTGCGCGTCGCCCTCGGGCGCGCGCAGCACCTTGAGCGCCACCTCGCGCTGCAGGCCCTTGTGCCACGCGGCCCACACCTCGCCCATGCCGCCCGCCCCGAGCCTTTGGCGGAGCTGGTAGCGGCCGATCGAGCGGCTCTCGAAGACCTGCTGGCGGAGCGTCCACGCGAGGCCGGCGCCGATGCACGCCATCACGGCGACGATGAGCCCGGTGATCGAGATGGCGAGCAGCGGCACGAGCGCGACGGGGCGGTGCGTCGCCGCCCGCTGCGCGGGGTCGAGGAGCGCGCCCGCGACGATCACCGACGGGTACGCGGCCCAGGCCGTCAGCACGATGGGCACGAGGCGCTGCCACGGCAGGGGCGAGAACCCCAGCACGGCGAGCATCACGAGGCTGCCGGGGTGGTAGGGCGACGCGATGCCGCCGAGGCGCGCCGCGACCACGCCGACGCCGCCGTTGACGAAGAGCGCGAGGAGCATCAGCCACAGGGTCACGGCCCGGTAGCTGCGCGCGCGGGAGAGCGCGACGAGGCTCGCGAGCATGCCCGCGCCCGCGACGGCGCGCACCGCGAGCGAGCCGAGGAAGGTGCCGGGGTACATCCCCCACGCGAGCAGGGCGTCGATGGGGAGCCAGACGAGCCACGCGAGCACCGCGGGCACGGTGGCGCGGCGGTAGAACGCCGCGAGGTGCAGCACGTCCTGGCGCTCGGCCATCGAGCGCCACGCGCCCTGCGCGGCGACGGTGTGACCTGACACCTCCGAGGAACGCTCGCGCGCGGCGATCGGATGCGTGACGGCGTCAGGCGCCGCGTGCGTGACGCCCGACACCGCGGGCGCGGGGCGCACGCCCGTCTCGGCGAGCGCGAGGTCTTCGCGCGTCTCGGGCAGTGACGGTCGCTCGGGAGGGGATGGGCCCACCGCGCGGCGAACGGTGCACGCCGCGGTGGGGAACGTCAACCGAGCGGCTGCTCCCCTACCGCACGGGTCGCCCGACGGCGACGTGCGTGCGGAAGTCGACCCGCGTCGCGAGGCCGTACCACCCGTAGGCGACGACCTCGCCGCGCGGGTCGTCGAGGTGCAGCACGACGGTGCCGTAGCCGAAGCCGCTGCGGTGGCGCGACGGGCGCGTGTCGTCTCCGTGCGGGATCGACGTGGCGTCGGCCACGCGCAGCGAGAACCTCCGCCCCTCGCGGTCGAGCGGCCGCGGCGCCGTCATCACGAAGGCCACGTGGCCGGTGTTGCGCGACGCGACGGCGGGCGGCCTGCGCCACGCGATCACGTCGCCGGGCCGCGCGTCGCGCAGGTGCGTGACCCGCAGCCACCCGTCGCGGGCGCGGTCGGCGGGCGCCGCGGCGATCACGTCGTGGTAGTCGCTGGCGACCGGGCGCCCGCGGCCGTTGCGGCGCATCACGGCGGC
>JBDHVF010000817.1:0-4103 GCA_039809605.1 Polyangiales bacterium
AGCCCGTGCCCCGCACCACGTCGGGCGCACCGCCGCCCCCGCCGCGCCCCCCGAAGGGGAAGGGGAACGGCAGCCCCGTGGGCATCTCGGGCTCCTCGCGCGTGGCCTCGACGCGGATGCTCACCACCGCGGGGAGAACGTTCGACGCGACCTCGGCGAAGCCGTCGCTGAGACGCTGCATCTCGCTCACGACCGCCGTCGCCGGCGGCGTCGCCGCGCCCTGGGGCGGCACCTGAGAGAGCGCCGCGGGCGTGCCCGAGAGGCACAGCGCGAGCGACGAGACCGCGAGCGCGACGCGAGGCGTTGTGAGGTGTCTTGTGTTCATGTCGTCAAGGTGAAACAACCCGACGTGCGCGCAAGCTATTCCGCCGCGGCGAGCTCGGCGCAGAGCCGCGCGGCAGCCTCGCAGGGGTCGGGCGCGTCACGCAGGGGCCGCCCGATCACCACGCGTGTGGCGCCCGCGCGCAGCGCCTCGGCGGCCGTGGCCGTTCTCTTCTGATCGTCTCCCGCGACGGGCGCCCACGCGGGTCGCACGCCAGGCGTGATGATTTCGAACGCGTCGCCCACGGCCTCCCTCACCGCGCGCGCCTCGGTGGGCGCGCACACCACCCCGACGGCGCCCTCCCGCTTCGCCGCGAGCGCGCGCTCGACCACGCGCGCCGTGAGCGCCTCGGGGCCTCCGAGCGACGCGGGGTCGACGCTGGTGAGCACCGTCACGAGCAGCACGCCGGCCTTCGAGTCGGCCGCGGTGACGGCCTCGCGCACGGCGCCGTGCACGGTGACGTACCGCACGGGCGCGCCCGATCGAACGATCTGCCGCACGCTCCGAGACACCGTCGCGGGCACGTCGTGGAGCTTCGCGTCGATGAAGAGCGGAGCGCCTTCGGTGAGCCGCGCGGCGAGCTCCATCCCCCCGCGCATCAGGAGCTCGAGGCCGACCTTGAAGGTGCCCACGTGCGGGCCGAGCGCGGCGACGAGCGCGCGGGCGCGGGCCTCGTCTTCGACGTCGAGGGCGAAGATCACACGGTCGCGAGGCGTCAGGGCGCTCATCGCTCGGGAGCATCGCAGCACCCGCGCCGCGAGGAGAAGTTTCGGGCGCACGGCGCGAGCGACGGGGTACACTCCGCGCCCCGATGACCGTCACCGTGCGACGTCCCCGCGGCCCGTGGAAGATCCTCGACGCCGCCGAGAAGCTCCTCGCGCGGGGGGTGCTCCCCGGCGCGTACGGCTACGACCTCGCGGCCCACGGGCTGCGCGTGGCGCGCGCGCGCGGCGTGGGGTTCCGCGAGCTCCTGCCCCTGGCGATGCCCGCGAGCTGGATGGTCAACAACCGCGCCCCCTCGCCCGTCTTTCGCCGCTGGCTCTCGGAGAAGTCCGACGCGTGGGTCGCCGTCTGCGAGCTGCTCGACGCGGGCGCGCTCGCGTGGCCCGAGTTCACGCATCGCGCCGAGCTCGACGCGCTCCTGCGCTCGCTCGCGGGCAACGGCCAGGGCGCGTGCGCCATCAGCAAGGTGCTGGCCCTCCTCTGCCCGCACACCGTACCGCTGATGGACGACGCCGCCCTCGCCTTCGCGCTGGGCTCGGTCGCCACGCCCGCGGCCGCCGACAACCCCCTCGCGGGCCCCGAGCACTTCGCCCCGATGCTCGACTGGTTCGCCGAGGCCGTGCGCGACAACGAGCGCGAGCTCATCGCGTTGGCCCGAGGCTACGACCTCGCGCCGCTCGACGCCGCGCAGGTGCTCGACCGGCTCCTCTGGGTCGAGTCGTGGGGCTGGCAGCACCTCGGCCCCCTCGCGCGCGACGAAGACCATGGCTGACGATCCCAACTACATGACCCCCGAGGGGTTCAAGAAGATCGCCGACGAGATGGAGCTCCTCTCGCGCGTCGAGCGGCCCAAGACCGTGCAGGAGGTCGCCGACGCCGCCGCGCAGGGCGACCGCTCGGAGAACGCCGAGTACATCTACGGCAAGAAGCGCCTGCGCGAGATCGACCGGCGGCTGAACTTCCTCGCGTCGCGCCTGAAGAACGTGCAGGTGGTCGACCCGAAGCAGCAGAAGGGCGACCGGGTGTTCTTCGGCGCCACCGTCGACACCGAAGACGAAGACGGCAACGCGCGCACCTGGCACATCGTCGGCGTCGACGAGACCGACCCCGCCGCGGGCAGGATCTCGTGGCGCTCCCCCCTCGGCCGCGCGCTGATGAAGAAGCGCGAGGGCGACACCGTGACCGTGCAGAAGCCCACGGGCGACTCGATCGAATACACGATCCTCGCCGTGCGCTACGGGTGACGGTGCGCCCCGCCGCCGTCGCGCTCGCGGCCGTCGCCGCGCTCGTAGGCACCGCGCTCGCGCAAGAGACTCCCGCGGGCCCCGAAGCGCGGCGCCCCCCGCCCGACCGCTCGCGCTTCGTGCGGGTCGACGGGCGGCGCTTCGTGCTCGAGGGCCGCACCTTTCGCTTCGTAGGCGCCAACGCGTCGATCATGCACGGCGCGTCGCACCGCGCGGCGGCCGAGGCGACGCTCGACGCCATCGCGCGCGACGGGCTCCGCGTGGTGCGCGTGTGGGCGCTCGGAGAGCAGCCCGAGGGGGCCGCCGAGTGGGCCCGCGACTACGCGTTTCGCATCGGGCGCGAGGGGTGGGTCGAGACGAGCTTCGCGCACCTCGACCGGGTGATCGACGCCGCGCGCGCCCGCGGGCTGCGCGTGATCGTGGTGCTCGCCAACCGCTGGGGCGACTACGGCGGCGCGCCGCGATACCTCGAGTGGGCGGGCGTGCCCGGCCTCGCGCTCCAGGGCTTCTTCACCGACCCGTCGGCGGCCGCGCTCTACCGCGCGCACGTCGCGCGGGTGGTCACGCGCGTCAACGCCACCACCGGGCTCGCGTACCGCGACGACCCGACCATCTTCGCGTGGGAGCTCATCAACGAGTCCGACGCCCCGCGCCGCGGCCGCGAGGCCCTCGTGCGCTGGACGCGCGACGCAGCCCGCTACGTCCGCTCGCTCGACGCCGCGCACCTCGTCTCCGCGGGGCACATCGGGTACACGCGCCGCGAGCAGCGAGAGACATGGCTCGCGCTCCAACGTTTGCCCGAGGTCGACTACGCCGACGCCCACGCGTACCCCACGCAGCTCCAGAGCGTTCGCGCGCCGCGCGACCTCGACGACTTCGTCGACGACCACGTGCAGCTCGCGCACAACGTCGCGGGCAAGCCCTTCGTGTGGGGCGAGCTCGGGTTCAGCACCAACGAGCGCGTGCACCGGGGCGTCGCCCGCGCGCGGTGGTTCGAGCGCTTCCTCGCGCGCTCGGAGCTCGACGCGGTCGACGGCGCGATGGCGTGGATCTACTCGCCCTCGGCCGACCGCCCTCGCGAGCACGGGCTCTTCGTCGACGGCCCCGCGGCGGCCCGCACCCGCGACGTGCGCGCCGTGCTCTCTCGCTACGCGGCGCGGTGGCGAGGCGAGGTCGTCGCGCAGAACCCGAGGCTCTCGCCCGAGCGCGGTGAGGTCCCGCTCCGGGTCACGCGCCGCCGCGTCGCGGGCCCCGGACGCGCGGGTGCAGGGCCTGCCGTACACGGCGAAACCGTGCGGTGGTCGATCGCGCCCGCGGGCTACGCCTCCGCCGAGTCGGAGAACGTCGGCGTCTGGGACGGCTTCGCCGTCTCGCACGTCTACGGCAGCGGCGACGCGGCGTTCACGTATCACTTTCGCGTGACCCCCGCGGCCCGTCGCGCAGCCCTCGCGGCGAGCCGCGTGCGGGTGCGGCTGCGCGCGAGCAGCGAGCTGCCCGGCCGCGGCGAGGGGGCGACCGCCGACGACGCCTCGACGCTGCGGGTCTCCATCGACGGAGCGTCACTCGGCGAGCTCGCGGTGCCCGTCGACGACGGCCTCGGCGCGTGGATCGAGCTCGCCAGCGACGCCCCCGCGACGCTCGCGGCCGTGCGCGCGCAGGGCCTCCACACGCTGCGCCTCGAGGTGCCCGACGGGCCGCGCGCCAACGGGCTCTGCCTCTACGGCGCCCCCACCGGGCGCGAGCCGGTGCCCCGTGACGCCGGTCCGCTGCCGGGCCGCGTCGAGGTGATCATCGAGCGCTGACGCGCGAGCGGC
>JBDHVF010000818.1:0-4097 GCA_039809605.1 Polyangiales bacterium
AGAGGCGCTCGATCCAGCCCGCGACGCGGGTGTGCACGTGCGACACGCGCGACTCGTCGAGCGCCACCGTCGCCACGGCGCGCAGATCGCGGCCCACCTCTCCCTCGGCCGCGGCCACCAGCCGCACGCCGACGGTCGCCTGACGGTCGTGGGGGATATTCACCGCGACCCTGCCCTCGACCCCGTGCCCCGCGTGAGGGCCGACGGCCGGGGCCCTGGTCGTCGCGCTGTGCACCGCGTGAGGGTTCGCCACGTCGGGCGCGGCGCTCGCGCCGTGGTGCGACGAGAAGGGCCACCCGTGCCGGTAGTGCTGCACGACCAGGGCGCCGAGCAGCGCCGCGAGCACGGCGACCTCGACCAGCGAGAGCGCGCGCCAGCCTCGTACGCCCAGGTGCACGGCGCTCATGGCGCGACCTCCATGGGGCGGCCGATGGCGCGCGCCAGGCGCGCCCACGCGCTCGCGAGTTCGACCTCGGCCATGATCCGCTCCTCCTGCGCCATGCGCAGCATCGAGAGGGTCTCGAGCACCGACACCAGCGGGAGCTGTCCCGCGGCGAAGCCCGCGAGGGTCGCGTCGAGCGACTGCCGCGCGCGGGGCTCGACCTCGTCGCGCAGCGACCGCCAGCGGCTCCTGGCACTCACCACCGCTCCGCGCGCTGCGAGCACCTCGCCCTCGATCATGGTGCGCATCGCGACGAGGTCGGCGTCGGTCATCTGCGCCATCGCGCGCGCCTCCTCGACGCCGGCCGACAGCCGCGAGCGCCAGATCGGCACGCTCACCCCGAGCATCACCATCACGCCTGCCCCGTCGCCCATCGTGTACGAGGGGCCCGTGCGCACGAAGGCCATGGGGGCGTACATCGCGCGCATCACATCGATGTCGGCCCGCGTGCGCCGCTGCGCCGCGCGCACCGCCGCGAGCTCGGGGCGAGACGCGAGCGCGGCGGCGACGAGGTCCTGCGGCGAGGGCGGCTCCTGGTCGCGCGCCTGCGCGTCGAGCGAGGGCACCACGAGGTCGGCCGCGCGGCCGAGCGCGGCGTTGAGCACGGCCTCCGACGACTGGATCGTGCCGTCGAGCGCGGCGCGCCGGGCGGTCCAACGGGCGACCTCGGTCTCGGCGCGGAGCACGTCGGCCTGGAGCCCGCGACCCGCGCCATAGCGCGCCACGGCAGCCTCGCGGAGCTGCCTCGCTGCCGCGATCTGGCCGTCGAACACCCGCACGAGTCGCCGCGCGCCCGCGAGCATGAAGAACGCCCGCAGCGCGTCGAGCTCGACGTCGAGGGTGGCCTCCGACACGCGCAGGCGCGACTCCTGCGCGCCCGCCTCGGCGGCCCTGCGTCGTGCCCCGAGCACGCCCGAGAGGGGGAAGTCCTGCTGCACCAGCACGCTGCCGTCGACGCCCATCCCCGAGAAGGGGATGTGGTCGGCCGACACCATCACCATGGGGTCACTCAACGCCGACACGATCGCGGGGCGTTGCTCCGCGGCGCGCGCCCTCGCCCGCGCGGCCGTCACCTCGGCGCGGTGCGACCGCACGAAGGAGACGACGTCCTGCGCGCGCAACGGCTCCGGGAGCGGGTCACGCGACTGCGCGCGCGCGTCGCCCGAGCGGACGATCATCGCGAGCAGCAGGGAGATGAACGTGGCACGTCGTCGTGCTGTAGAATGCAAGTGCATCCGAGAACTCCTCGGGGCGTGATCATCGAGTCCATGCGTCGACGGTGGGCGACGCGGTGCCGATCACGTTGTTTGAGGCACCGTCACGTCGCAGCGCTCGTGCCATCGGAAGGCGCGCTCGGATTCCGCACGAGGTTCGCGGCGCAGACCTCTCCCGTACGTCTCGTGCTCGACGCTCTGCGCGGGTTGCGCTTCGCGTGTGATCAGTGTGATCGGCTCGGCCACGGCGTGTGGCGCGCGCGGTTACACCCAGAAAGCGCGCGCGGCGTTGATGGCCGTCAAGTCTCGGCGACGACCTCCTCCCTCACAATTCGAGTCGCGACAACCAACGCCGATGGTGGCGCCTGCGTCGCGCGAAGGAGAACCGCATGAGGACCGTTGCGACGATCGCGGCCGCCATGGCCGCCGTCATGGCATGTGCGTCGGAGAATCCCCCTGCCTCCGCGGGGTCGAAGGTCTACGTGGCCGACGAGGAGGACGGCGCGATCTCGGTGGTCGACCACGCGACCCGCCGTCGCCTCCGGGTGATCGACCTCAACGAGCGCTCCGGGAGTACGGCGATGCGCTACACGCTGCACAACGTCCAGGTCGCGCCCGACGGACGCTCGGTGTGGGTGACCGCCCTGCCTCACGCCGACGCTCAGGATGGCGGGCACGGGGGCGGGCACGGGGAGGAGCCCACCGAACAGGTCGTGGTGATCGACCCGCGCACCGACGCGATCCAGGCGCGTATTCCGGTCGGCGCCGGGCTGCACCTCGCACACGTCGTGCTCGACGCCGCGTCGCGATACGCCTACGTGAGCGCCAACGAGACCAGCCAGGTGCTGCGCATCGACGCGGCGACGCGGCAGGTCGTGAACCGCTACGACCTCGGCGCCGGCCGCGCCCCTCACGGTATGCGCTTCTGCGGCGAGCGGCTCTACGTCGCGAACATGGAGGGCCGGAGCCTCTCGATCATCGATCCCGCGGACGCATCGGTGCGCGAGGTGCCCGTGGGCGGCGTCGCGGTGCAGACGGCCTGCGCGCTCGGCGGACGGTACGTCTTCGCGTCGCTCTACGACACGCGCGAGGTCGTGCGTCTCGAGGTCGCCACGGGCGCGCTCACGCGGATCGCGCTCCCCGCGGGCGCGCAGGGCCCCGTGCAGCTCTACGCCGCGCCCGACGGGCGGCTCTTCGTCTGCGACCAGGGCCTGCTGCTCGACCGGCCGGCGTCGAACAAGCTCTTCGAGATCGACGCGCGCGCCGCCACGGTGACCGCGACCATCGAGGTCGGCCGCGGCGCGCACGGCGTCGTGCTGAGCGACGACGCGCAGATGGCCTTCGTCACCAACACGGCCGAAGACACCGTCTCGGTAGTCGACCTCGCGGCGCGACGCTCGGTCGCGACCATCTCCGTCGGCGACGCGCCGAATGGGATCGCCCATTGGCACGTCACCGGCGGCATGCCGTAGCGCTCCGCGCCGCCGCGGCACCCGTCACCTGCGCGCGGGGTCGATCCCGTCGGCGCGCATGCGGTCTGCGCTCGCGGGGCCCGCGACGGTGCCCGCGGGGTGCTCGTACCACCCGCGAGGATCCGCGCTCTCGGGGTGCTCGCGCACCTTGAGGACGGTGAACATCCCGCCCATGTCGATGTACGAGAAGGGCCCCTGCGCGCCGCGCATCGGGAGGCTGTTCGCGGGCGCGGGCATGCCCATCTCGCCCATCCCTCCCATGCCCTGCGTGCCCATGGTCATGTACTCGGGCGCGATGCGACCCATGCGCGCATCGAGGGCGCGCGCGTCGACGCCCACCATGTTGGGCGCGCCGTGCCCCATCTGCGTCATCACGTGGTGGGTCATGTGGCAGTGCATGGCCCAGTCGCCCGGCTCCTCGGGCACGAACTCGATCACGCGCGTGGTGCCAACGGGCACCAGCACGGCGGTCTCGGGCTTCTGCGCCGACGGGGGCACGTACCCGCCGTCGGTCGCCGTGACCTTGAACGACAGGCCGTGCAGGTGGATCGGGTGGTGCTCCATGGGGCTGAGGTTGCCCAGCCGGATGCGCACGCGCCGCCCGCGCCCCACGAGCATCGGCGTCGTGCCCGGGAACGACTTTCCGTTGAAGGTCAGCACGTTGAAGTCGGTCATCTCCATGGGGTCGGGGCGGCGCGCGCCCGCGGGGATCTTCCACTCGTGGGTCATCAGCGCGAAGTCGTGGTCGACGCGCGGCCCCCGCGGTACGCGCGGGTGCACGACGAACATGCCCACGCACCCGAGCGCGATCTGCACCATCTCGTCGTGGTGCGAGTGATACATGTACGTGCCGGGGTGCCTCACCGTGAACTCGTAGACGTACGTCTCGCCGGGCGGAACGGGGCGCTGCGTGAGCCCCGACACGCCGTCCATGCCGTTGGGCACGACCATCCCGTGCCAGTGCACGGT
>JBDHVF010000819.1:0-4093 GCA_039809605.1 Polyangiales bacterium
GAGCGTGTGCGTCGCGCTGCTCTGGGCGACGCGCGCTCCGGGCGAGCGCGCCCGCACGACCGCGTGGACGGCCCTCGCGGCGCTCGTCGCGCTCGCGGCCGCGCTCCACCTCGCGCTCGACCTCACCTGGTGGAGCGTCGAGGACCCGATGCCCTGAGCGCGTCTCGTTCGCCGCGCCGCCCCGGCGTTGTGCGGCGCGCAGCACAACTCGCGCACGGCCCCGCACCATCCGAGCGCCTGCGCGCGAACCCGCGTCGGCGCCGCGCGCCCGTTCGCGGCCGCCGCGGCGCTGGCACGTCGCGTGATCAAGGGCACCGCCGTCGACGCCCCGCGCGCTGCGTCAGCGCGCCGGGCACGCGACGACAGGAGCCGCTGCACCATGCGACACAACGATCACCACCGCCGCTGGCCCTCGCCACGCCCCCTCGCGCTGCTCGCGCTGCCGCTGGCGGGCTGCATGAGCGGCCCCCCGGCCGACGACACGTCGACCGAGGCGCAGGCGCTCTACGGCAACGCCGACTACTTCTGGCCCGACGCGGGCACGGGGCGCACCGACATCAAGGTCTGCTGGGAGAACCCCGAGAGCACCGAGATCGGCTCGACGACGGCGGCGCGCGCGGCGTGGCGCGACGCGCGGCGCGAGGCCGTGCAGCAGTCGTGGTCGCGGCACGCGCGCATCAACTTCTACGGCTGGGGGCCGTGCAGCAGCGCCGCGTCGCCCAACCTGCGCGTCGTGATCTGCGACCAGTTCTACATGTCGTGGAACGGCACGCAGTACGTGAAGATCCGCAGCGACGCGCGCTGCCCCGCGCTGCCCGCAAGCCAGTCGGGCGGCGCGTACGGCAGCTCGCCCTCGATCGACGGCCTCGCCAACGGGCTGCGGCTCAACCCCGACCACGGCGTGGGCGCGATGGTCCACGAGGTCGGCCACGTGCTCGGCTTCTATCACGAGGAGGAGCGCTACAACACGACCAACATGCCCACCGTGGCGTGCGACACGCTCAACTCGGGCTGGTCGAACTCGAGCCCCGTCACCTACGGCGGGATCTACTGGGGCACCGGCAGCGGCAACCCCGACGAGTGGGGCAGCGTGATGGCGTACTGCCACCCGCCCAACGCCGCGCCGTGGCTCAACCGCTACGACGTCGCGTCGATCCAGCGCGCGTACGGGCGCCGCCAGCCGGGCTCGCTCGTGACGCCGCGGGCGCACTGCGCCGCCGCGCACCAGGCCGCGGGCAGCGGCGACCAGGCCTTCGTGTGGGACTGTGACGAGTACGCCAACGACCAGGAGTACTCCGACACCACGGCGTGGTCCGACGGCGACGCGTGGAACCTCCAGCTCGCGAGCTCGTCGCCCGCGCTGTGCCTCGAGCCCCTCGCCCACTCGGCCGGCTCGATGGTCACGCTCTGGACGTGCTCGGCGAGCTCGGCGAGCTACGACTGGCGCTTCGAGCGCATGTACGTCCAGGGCTTCGGCGGGCTCTGCCTCGACCTGCAGAACGGCAACACCGCCGCGGGCACGCCCATCCAGGTCTGGCGCTGCGGCGTCTTCGGCGGTGCCAACCAGCGCTGGACGCGCACGCGCGCGGGCCAGATCCGCTACGGCGCCACGGGCATGTGCGCGCGCGTCGACCCGTCGACCTCGCGCCTCGTGCTCGCGAGCTGCAACGCCGCCGACGACAACCAGCGCTTCTCGTTCTCGGGCGGCAAGATCCGGCGGCTGAGCGACGCCACGGCCTGCCTCGACGTGCAGGGGCCGAGCGACGCGCAGTTCCACCCCGCGTCGGGCACGGGGGGATCGGGCGGCCCGGTGAACGGGGCGCTCGTGCAGCAGTACACCTGCAACACGTCGATGAACCAGCGGTGGAACCTCCGCGGCGCCCTGCGCTACGGCGGCAACGCGAACCTCTGCCTCGCGCGCGCCAGCGACGCCAACCCCGGCGACGGCGGCGACAACCGCCTGTCGCTCCAGACCTGCCTCGCGACCGACGGGAGCGATCCCTCGTTCACCGCCACGCAGGAGTGGGACTACTACTTCTGACCGACGCGTCGCCGTACCGCCGCACCGGAGGGGACCCGATGATCCGACCGCTTCACCTCGCGCTGGTGCTCGGCGCGCTCGCGTGCCTGCCCTCGCGGTGCCTCGCGAACGGGCGCTTCCCCGCGGCGCAGTACATCCTCGTGGGCCCCGGCCGCGAGGGCCGCACCGTCGCGCTGATGACGACCTTCGGGCCCGTCGTCAGCGACGACGGGGCCGCGACCTTCCACTGGATCTGCGAGCAGGCGCTCGAGTACCCCGGCGGCCAGTGGGACGCGGCCATGGGCATCGACGCGCGCGGCGCGCTCGACTTCGGGCTTCCCACGGGGCTCGTGCGCGCGGCGCCGGGGCGGTGCTCGTTCGCGCGCGAGCCCGCGCTCGAAGGGAGCTCGGTGGTCGACCTCGACCAGTCCGACGACGGCGAGCGCGTCGTGGCCGCGGCCGTCTCGGGCGACGCCTCGGGGCTGCGCGGCAGGCTCTTCGCGGCGGTGAACGGCGGCGAGTTCGCGCCCCTCGGCGACGCGATGCCCGGCGTGCTCTTCACCACGCTCGAGATGGCGCGCAGCGACCGCGCGCGCCTCTACGCCACGGCGCAGACGGGCGACGACCAGCGCCCGACCTTCCTCCGCTCCGACGACGGCGGCGCCACGCTGCGCGAGATCGCGTTCGCCCTCGACGCGCCGCTCGACCTGCGCGCGGCCTTCGTCGCGGCGATCGACCCGGCGCGCGCGGACACGGTGTATGTACGCGCCCTGCTCGCGTCGCGGGCCGACGGCGGAGGCGTCGAGCCATCGGCCCTCTTGCGCACCGACGACGGCGGCCGGAGCTTTCGCGTGATCGCGCGCACCGAAGGCCCGATGCGCGGGTTCGCCATCTCTGACGACGGGCGCACCGTCTGGATCGGCAGCCCCGCCGCGAGCGAGGGGTTGCAGCGCTCGGACGACGGTGGTCGCACCTTCCGCCGCGTCGCGGAGATGGCCGTACACGGGCTCCGCTTTCACGCGGGCGCGCTGTACGTCTCGACCGACTTCACCCGTACGGGCTACGCGCTCGCGCGCTCCCGCGACGGGGGCGCGACGCTCGAACCGCTCGTGCGCTTCGAAGACGTGGCGGGCGCGTTCGCGTGCGGGTCTCCGTCGCCCGAGCGCGACGTGTGCGCGCCGGGCTGGCCCACGCTCCGCGCGATGAGCTTCCCCGGCCCGGCGCGCGGAGCGGCGAAGCGAGACGCGGGCGTCGTCGCGCCCGTCGAAGCGCCCCGCGGGTGCGCGTGCGTGAGGCCGTCGAGCGGCGGCCGCGCGAGCGCCACCGCGGTGATGCTCGCGCTCATGGCCGTCGCGGCGCGGCGCAGGGTCAATCGGGGTACGTGCCGATGTAGACCTGCCCCGGTGTCGCGGTGGTGCTCGCGACGCACCCCGACGCGGGCAACGGAGGCTCCCAGGTGCCGATGAGGCGGCACCGCGACGGGAGCACCGACAGGCGCACCCGCCCGAGCCCGCCGTGACCGCCCTCGCAGGTGACGCCGCCGCCGCGGCCTCCGGTCACGGAGACGGTGCCGCTCGCGACCTCGATCGCGGGCGCCGAGAGGAAGATCACGCCGCCCGAGCCTCCGCCCCCCGCGGAGCCTCCCGCGCCGTTGCCCCCGTCTCCTCCGCGCGCGAGCACCGAGCCGCGAACGACGATGCGCGTCGAGCTCGCGATGCGCAGCGCGCCGCCGCCGCCGCCGCCGCCACCCGACCCCCCATCGCTGCACGGCGACCCGGGCATCGCGCCGCCGCCCCCGCCCGAACCCGCGCGAAAGGTCTCCGGGTCGGCGACGGCGAGGTCCATGGCCGCGCGCGCGCCGATCGACCCGCCGCCGCCGGCGTTGAAGAGCGTCGTGCCGCAGCCCCCGCTCGTGCCTCGGTAGACCGTCGCGATCATCGAGCGCCCGTCGCCGCCCTCGCCGGTCGCGCCGCCGGTGCCGAAGCCCGCCACCGACCCGCCCGCCCCGCCGGCTCCCACGTAGGCTCCGCCCGCTCCCCCGCCGCCCGCGACGCCGCCGCCGCCGCCGCCCGA